>JABUTQ010000200.1 GCA_021443605.1 Bacteroidales bacterium
TATTTTTAATTTTTGGCGTGCAAAATTAAGAAAGCATTTCGTTTTATCAAACTCTATTTCTTCCACCTTGAAGGGGGCGTTTTCCGGCCACAGTCCGAAAACTCCTTCCACCCATTCACCTGCTTGTTCCACGGGCAGGGAAGAAGGCACTTTTCACAACCAAAAATCATTCCATAAAGTTCTATCACACTCCCATCTTTTCTCTCGGGCGACTCAACTGTGAGATAGGCAATGCACTTGTTTGCGTCAAGGGTATATGGAGCGCAAAGAGCTCCCGTAGGACAGCTTCTGATGCAGTTTCCACAAGCGCCACAATCTTTGGGCATATTTGATTTTTTCAACGCAAGCTCCTCACAATCAATATTTTCAAAAGAGATATCACACAAGATGACACCAATCAATGTATGGAGCCCGTACTCCGGACTAATGAGAAAATTATTGCACCCGATAAAACCCAATCCGCACCGCGCGGCCCATTGACGCTCGAAAATTGGAGCCGTATCCACAAAGGCCCTGTACTTCGTTAAACCGGCCTCTTTCGCAAACATGTGCAGACGCTCTTTGATTACGGTATGGTAATCCTCCCCAAGGGCATATCCAGCGATGGGAGAAGTTTCCAAATCCATAGAAGAATCCGTATATGGCACAAGGAAACAAAGGACACTCTTTGCTTCTTCCATCAGCAGAGTCGGGTCTAACCGTTTCTCGACATTTCGGCGCAGATACCCCATCTCGGCGCAAAAACCGTTTTCGAGATATTTTTTAAAAAAGGGTTCAATTTCCGACAGCTTTTCCGCTTTTGCAGCACCAAAATCTGCAAATGACAGACTTTTAGCGATATTGAAGAATTTATGGAACAATGACGCCATTTTATAATATTAGTTATTTTAAAAATTTGAAATCAAATATATCACAATTACGATGAATTTATTATATTTGTATTAATAAACTAAACAATTTATAAGACTAACCGAATGAAAAGAATATTGGTTGTAGGTGCAGGGGGACAAATCGGCACCGAGCTCGTCCCTCATCTTCAAAAAAAATATGGTGAAGATAACGTAATTGCAGCAGACCTCAAAGACGATATGGTAAAAAAGCTTCAAGACATCTGCATCGGCATAAAACTGGATGCACTTGACGGAGAAGCTTTCAATCAGGCAGTTAAGAAATACAATATAGACAGCATATTTAATCTTGTCGCACTTCTGAGCGCCACGGGAGAGAAAAATCCCCAGCTTGCGTGGAAGATAAATATGGGTGCTCTGATCAACTCTTTGGAAATTGCCCTTGAAAACAGATGCGCAGTTTTCACCCCGAGCAGTATAGGAGCATTCGGCACAAGTACCCCTCACGACAACACTCCGCAAGACACTGTAATGCGCCCCAACACTATCTATGGCGTGTGCAAGGTGTCAGGTGAGCTTTTGAGCGATTACTATTTCACCCGTTTTGGCGTTGATACCCGCAGCGTGCGTTTCCCCGGTATCATCTCAAACGGAGCCCTTCCCGGCGGCGGCACCACAGATTATGCAGTTAATGTTTTCTATGAAATTTTGAAGAAAGGGCACTTCACTTGCGAAATCCCTCACGATTCCTATATGGATATGCTCTATATGCCCGATGCACTCGAGGCTGTCACCACCTTGATGGAAGCCGATCCTTCCAAACTGAAGCATCGCAACAGCTTCAATATCACATCGATGAGCTTTACACCCGATATGATGTTCGAGTGTATCAAGAAGAGAATGCCTCAGGCTTCTTTCAGTTTTGAGGTTGATCCCGTGAAGGCAGCCATTGCCGATTCTTGGCCAAACAAGATGGACGACAGCTGCGCCCGCGAAGAGTGGGGATGGAATCCTCGCTGGGATATGGATGCAATGGTTGACGATATGCTTGCAGCAATTGCCAAGAAAATCTAATACTCAGACAATTATGACAATAGATATTGAATCTCGGGTAGAGCGTGCCCGGGCCAAGTTCAGAGAAGGGTACAATTGTGCTCAGTCTGTTGTGCTGGCATATAACGACATCGCCGGTCTTGACGACGAAACTGCAGCAAAAGCGGCCGCTGCCTTCGGCGGAGGGCTGGCAAGAATGCGCAATGTATGCGGATGTGTGAGCGGGATGGCTATGCTTGCCGGCTTTACCACCCCATACGCCGGCCCGCTGGGACACTCCGGCAAGAGCGAAACTTACAGGATAGTACAAGACTTGGCCGCAGGCTATAAAGCTGAAACAGGATCGATAATATGCGGTGAACTTCTCGGACTGACACCCATGCAAAAGGATATGTTCACCCCGCAGGCCTCCGAACGCACACCCGAATATTACAAGAAACGCCCTTGCGAAGAGCTTTGCGGCCTTGCCGCACGCTTGTTTGGAGAGTATCTGCAGAAGCAGGAATAGCTATTAAGAAATCATTGATATTGAACATATTGCCGAATCTCATCCGCGCCCGGAACTGATGGTTCGGCAAAAATTTTCTCAATCCGTGAATCTCTTACGAAGAGAACTCTCGGCACGATGGATCGGAACATCGAGTAATAGGCGTCATATCCTCCCTTGTAGAAGACATCGTGTTTGATGCCTGTCTCTTCAATGAATTTCCTCACCTTGTCACCATCTTCGCTCCGGCTGATGACGATTATCCCTTCGCACTCATTCAAGACAGAAACGTATCTGTGGCAATCATCACACTCGGGATCGATGAACACGACTGCGGCCTTCCAGCGTTTGATGTCATCCGGTGAACGGAAACAGTCGGTGGCCGACCATACCTCAAACGAAGTTATGGAATCCCCCACCCTCACCTTATCTTCATCCAAGGTCTTCACACACCCCGCCACCAAAAACAGCAGGACCACCAGCCGGCACACATTCTTCTGATTATCAAGCATAATGCAGTGTATCTAATCTAAAATTTTCTTTTACTCATTGACAAATGTATGATTTCGAGATATATAATGCAAATTCTTATTCTACATTTCGCGACATTATGCATGGGGATCCTTCGCTGACGCTCAGGATGACCTCGTCATTCTGAGGCGCAGCCGAAGAATCTCAACGAGCAGTATTGTTCATGGGGATCCTTCGCTCCGCTCAGGATGACGAACTCGCTCAGGATGACAAAAAAAATCCCCCTCGGAGAGTCTCGGAGGGGGAATTTTTATCAATGCAAAAGCGTTAGTCCTCGAACTTCTGCATAAGCATTTCCATCATCTTGATGGTACTGTAAGAGATACGAGTACCGGGGCCGAAGATGGCAGCTGCGCCGGCCTTGTAAAGGAAGTCATAGTCCTGAGCGGGGATAACACCACCCACGATTACGATAATATCCTCGCGGCCATACTTCTTGAGCTCTTCAACCACCTGAGGAACAAGAGTCTTGTGACCTGCAGCAAGTGATGAGATACCGATGAAGTGAACGTCGTTTTCAACAGCCTGTTTAACAGCCTCGGCCGGAGTCTGGAAGAGAGGTCCCATATCCACGTCGAAACCGCAGTCTGCATAACCGGTAGCAACAACCTTTGCTCCACGGTCGTGACCATCCTGACCGAGCTTGGCAATCATGATACGAGGCTGGCGACCTTCCTTCTTTGCGAATTCGGCAACCATTTCCTTTGCCTTCTCAAACTCTGAATCGTTCTTAACTTCTGATGAGTAAACACCTGTGTTCATACGGATTACAGCTTTATAACGTCCAACAATCTTTTCGCATGCGTCTGAAATTTCGCCGAGGGTTGCGCGAACCTTGGCAGCCTCAACTGCAAGCTCGAGAAGGTTGCCGGTCTTGGTCTCAACTGCCTTGGTGATGGCAGCAAGAGCAGCCTGAACGGCAGCCTCGTCGCGGTTTGCGCGAAGTTCTTTAAGACGGGCAATCTGACTCTCGCGAACCTTGGTGTTGTCAACGTCAAGAATCTCGATGGGATCCTCATGCTCGAGACGATATTGATTGATACCGATAATCTTCTCGATACCGCTGTCGATGCGGGCCTGCTTGCGGGCAGCTGCCTCTTCGATGCGGAGCTTGGGAATACCTGTCTCGATTGCCTTTGCCATACCGCCAAGCTCTTCAACTTCCTGGATATGCTTCCAAGCTGCATCGGCGAGCTCTTTGGTGAGGCTCTCTACATAGTATGAACCTGCCCAAGGATCGACGCTACGGCAAACGTTGGTCTCTTCCTGGATGTAAATCTGAGTGTTACGGGCGATACGGGCGCTGAAGTCTGTAGGGAGTGCGATAGCCTCGTCCAAAGCGTTCGTATGGAGCGACTGGGTATGTCCGAGGGCTGCACCCATAGCCTCAATGCAGGTACGGGCAACGTTGTTGAAAGGATCCTGCTCTGTGAGCGACCATCCTGAAGTCTGGCAGTGAGTACGCAAAGCAAGAGATTTCGGATTCTTGGGATTGAACTGGTTTACGAGTTTTGCCCAAATCATACGTGCGGCACGCATCTTGGCAATCTCCATAAAGTGGTTCATACCTATAGCCCAGAAGAATGAGAGACGAGGCGCGAAGGCGTCAACGTCGATACCTGCCTTGATACCTGTACGGAGATACTCGAGACCATCTGCCAAAGTATAAGCCATTTCGATATCATTGGTGGCACCTGCTTCCTGCATATGGTAGCCTGAGATTGAAATCGAATTGAACTTAGGCATATTCTTGGATGTGTATGCGAAGATGTCGCCGATGATTCTCATAGAGAACTCAGGTGGATAAATGTAGGTGTTGCGCACCATAAACTCCTTGAGGATATCGTTCTGGATGGTACCGGCCATCTCCTCAAGTTTGACACCCTGCTCGAGACCAGCCACGATGTAGAACGCCATAACGGGAAGAACGGCACCGTTCATAGTCATTGATACAGACATCTTGCCAAGAGGAATCTGGTCGAAGAGGACTTTCATATCCTCAACTGAGCAGATGCTCACACCTGCCTTACCTACGTCACCCACTACGCGGGGATGATCTGCATCGTATCCGCGGTGTGTGGCAAGGTCGAACGCAACCGACAGACCTTTCTGGCCTGAAGCGAGGTTACGGCGATAGAATGCATTCGATTCTTCAGCTGTAGAGAATCCGGCATACTGACGGATTGTCCAGGGGCGCTGAACGTACATTGTTGAGTAAGGTCCGCGAAGGAAAGGAGCCACACCTGCTGCATAATTGAGGTGTTCCATATCCTCGAGATCCTTGGCTGTATAGAGCGGTTTTACGTCTATCTTTTCCGGAGTGTGCCAAAGTTCCTGATTTTCAGTGCACTTGCATTCTGCTGCCGCTCCGGTATATTCTAAATCCTTAAAATTTGGTTTCATTTCTGACAAATATTAAAGTTCTTTTATACCCATCTTGGCCTGATATGCCTTGAGTGTTTCAAGAACGTTTGACTTGACGTTGATGTAGTTTGTAATACCTTTTTCTTCAAGAGCAGGTCTGCATTCGGGATCACCGGCAACTACCACTACGGCCTTGTCGCCTACGAGCTCAGCGATGCGAGGAACGGCCTCGAGATATTCGTCATCTGCCGAGCAGGCAACGATGATATCTGCATTGGCTGCCAAAGCTGCTTTCACACCCTCTTCAACTGAAGAGAAGCGGTTGTTGTCCACAACTTTGAAACCTGCCACTGCAAAGAAGTTGCAGCTGAACTGTGCGCGGGCGCGGCACATAGCAAGGTTTCCGAAAGTGAGCATAAATGCCTGAGGCTGTTTTCCGCTGCAGTCCGTAGCGAAACGGAGAGCCTCAAACGGCTGGCTTCCACGATATACGGGGAGGGGCTCAGCCTGCTTTTCGCAAGACTCTGATTTGCAGCATTCTGCCTGAGCGCCACGGGTAACGACCTCTTTTGTGATATCTTTTGCTGCCTTCTCAAGGAAGTTGGGATATTGGTTGCTGCCGAGGATAGTCTCTCTGCGGGTTGCAAAGTTCTTGTCCTTCTTGTCTGCAACGGCCTTGATTTCACTCTGTACGAAACCGGCCTTGAACGCTTCGCTGTAACCACCCTTCTCTTCTACTGCCTTGAAGAGTGCCCACGCAACGTCCATTATGGATTTGGTAAGATTCTCAATGTAATACGAACCGGCTGCAGGATCGACAATCTTGTTGAAGTGAGATTCTTCCTTCAAGATTGACTGAACGTTGCGGGCGATGCGGTTTGAGAACTCGCCGGGAGCGCGGAACGCATAGTCGAAAGGAAGCACTTCGATTGAATCTACACCTGCAATGGCGGCTGACATTGCCTCGGTTGTGCCACGAAGCATATTTACATAAGCATCGTAAACAGTTTGATTCCAAGTACTTGTAACGGCGTGAACTTTTATCTTCTGTGCGCAGCTGCACTCAACGCCGTATGCTTTTGTGATATTTGCCCAAAGGACGCGGGCTGCACGGAACTTGGCAATCTCGAAGAAATAGTTACCGCTGATTGAGAATGTGAATTTGATTCTCTTGGCAACTTCGCAGGCATCCAGACCGGCTTCGGTGAGGCGACTGAGATACTCGCTGCCGATTGCCATGGCAAAGGCAAGCTCCTGAGAGATGCTGCTGCCTGCATTATTGAAGTCGTATGCCTCAACGTTTATGACCTTTACGAGGGGATAATTCTCAACGGCCTTGACCACGTCAACGAGCTTTCCGAACGATTTTTCGCAAAGATGGCCTTTGACTGTAAGATTGTGGAGAGGGCTGAAATCGAAAGAAGCCTTTACAGCCTCTTTTGCGCACCCCTTTTTCTCTACGACTGCGAGGAAATTCTTTACAAGCTCCTCACCGTGACGGAGACAGCAGTTGCAGAAGTTCACCTCAACGCACTCGAGGCAGATGCCTTCGAGGAGGGTTTCAAAATCTTCAACTGAAAGAGTCTCATGGCTCTTGAGGCAGAAACCTACAGACTCGACACCTTTCATAAGGCCGTCCAATGCCTGCTTGTTTGCCTCTTTTACACCGACTTCACAAAGGCAATAATCCTGACGGATAAGCCAGTTGTTGTCTTTTTTAGTACCTCTAACGAACGGGAATTGACCCGGCATAGAGTCTGTGAACTTAATATCGGCAAGATTTTCAGCACGATAGTAAGGGCGTACATTAAAACCTTCCTGAGTCCTCCATACGAGTTTCTTCTCGTAATCGGCCCCTTTGAGGTCCTTGACAATCGCCTCTTCCCACTGCTCGGTAGTTACCGGAGGGAATTCGGCAAATAGTTTGTTTGACATACTCTTATTAGTTTAGTTTATATAGTTGTTTTTACTTTATCTTGCGAAGTTACGACTAAATGGGCGAATTGACAAATATTTTCTAATTATATCCGTTTTAGGTTGATATGTCCCGATTGGCTTGGTCTTTGTATTATAGTTTCTACCTTTGCGGCACGAATAAGCGCCGTAAAGCATCTTATCAGCCAAAGAAATTATTGAAAATGAAAAGAGTAATTTGTTTATCGATACTTTGTCTATTGAGTATCAGCAGTTTCGGTCAAGAATTCATATTCTGCACAACAAAAGGAGTGAAGTGTCTGTACGCCAACAGAGACGCTTCCGGCAAACTCATCAACACTATGACGGAAGAAGTCGGAGAGAAAACGATAACCGGCACAAAACAGAGCATAATCTTCTATTATGATTTTTTTGACAAAAAGGGAAAATCGAGATTTAATGGAGAGCCTCTGAAATTGGAAGGGCAGATGGACGGCAACGGAAAGATAAAAGTGAAAATGTCCCCTATGTTGAAGGCGATGAAGGCTCCCGATTATATCGTAAAAGGGAATGTGTCGAGCATCCCAATCACCGCAAAACCCGGCGACAAGTTTCCCGATGAGGATATTGAAATTGACGCAGGAATATCTGCAACGATGCACGTAAAAGACGTTTCAGTCATCGGTGAGGAAAATGTAACCACCGCAGCCGGCACCTTCAAATGCATCGTGGTTAAAGGCGCTCAAGACCTTATGGGAGAATACAATACGTATAAAACCTATATCTGCAAGGGGACCGGAATCATCAAGCAGGAGATTTGGGACAAGAATGGCAAACTCGTCCGGGTATTCACCCTTGAAAAGATAACCCGATAATCCGGTGACAAAAAAGCAACCGCCGCACAACGCAAGATGCAAGGTGCGGCGGTTGTTTTTTTGACAAAATATCGTTACCAGGTAACAAGGCCGGCTTCTTTCAAAGCATCCAGATATTTCATAATGTTTTCAAGACTATCGGCATCGGGGAATTGAACATCCTGCATCTTCTTGATATCCAGTGCCGTATTCACACCATCCGCAAGTTTGGCGATATCGTCTGCGTGAGACAGGGCACTTCTTCTGCCATTGGCCGGAACCAATCCATATTTCTTGAGAAGGTCCTGTGACACGCTTCTTGTGGCACCATATCCCAGATCTTTAACCTTGGATGTGGCTTTCGGCTTCACTTTCGACGCCTTCTTTTCAAGGTCTGAAAGGACTATCCCTTTGGGTGCTGCAACTCCGAGTGATGCGGCAACAACTTTGGCAGCGGCATCAATATCCTTTCCGAAAGAGGCCGATTTCTCTTGGAGAGATACACTCAGACTCTCTACATAGCCTGCAAGCTCTGCACTCGCAGGGGCAAGTTCAAGGACGCTTTTGAGGGTGGCCTTTTCGTTGTTGAGGAGTGCATCCTGGTCGAAACGCGCCTTTTTATAAAGGGTTGCAAAAGAAGAAGCATCGCTCTTGGCAAGGGCGCTGAGGTCGTCTGCAAGCTTTACGGACATCCTCTTGCCGGCATTTGAAGCCACTTCGGATGCTATCGCAACAGCCCCTTTCACATCAGCGGAGGCGATTGTGTAAGCAACTGATGCACAGATGACTGCAGCTCTGTGAAGCTGTGTAGGGTCGCATACGGAAGGGCGGTCTCCCGATGTATGATAGTATGAATCGGGCCAAGTATTGAGGATTGTCATAGGCACCATAAGCCCCCAATCGCTGAACACCTCGTGGTCGGAAGCCCCATAATGCGCGCTGATTGAATAATAGAACGGATCGCGCGAACCGGTGGCGCTATAGACCGGCTTAATCGCTTCGGGACGCCCCATACCAGTTGATACCATCGACTTGTTGGTAGCCCCCATATAGTGGAAGAATGATTCCTGTACGTCATTGAGATAGTGAGGATTACCCATCAAGGTACGATGTCCGCAGAAAAGCGAGCCGTCTTTGCTGAGCCAAAGCCCCACCATATCGAGATTGAGGCCGCAGAGGAGCTTGTCGACTATCTCCTTGTTGTTAGCAACCCACGGAATAGTTCCGGAGAACTCATTTACCCAGATAAAGCGAAGTCCGCGTTTGGGCTGCGGAATCTTCCCTTCGTCAATAAGCTTTTTCAGAGAACGGGCGATGTCAAGAAGCACTGCTGATCCGGAAATATTGTCGTTGGCTCCAAGCTTTACATATCCCTCAAAAAGATGTGCCACGAATATCACTTCACCGGCATTGGGGTCGCTACCCGGAATAAGGCAAGTAGGGACTTCATTATCAGTATCTTCCGTCACTGCCTTGACTTTGGCGTGTACGGTAATCTTCTCACCCGAGCGGAGCCTGTCGCGAAGCACATGGCCGTCTCGGGGTGTGATGTTGAAGCAGAATGTCTTCTCTGCGCGGATACTGCTGTTGGGAATCTGAATGGGATCTCTAAGCGGACGGGGAGCATTGAAACTTACGGCACCCAAAGCGCCGGCCGGCAAAGCTCTTGAAAGCACTGCCGAACCACTGCCATCGGTGAGAAGAATCTTTCCTTTTACATCCACTTTAGCAAGCTCGTCAGGAGTGCCGTTTCCAACCCAAACAAGTTCTGCCGTGACATCAGCATCAGAGCTTCCTTGTGCAAGATATGCAGCAAGATCTTCATAATCAGCGATTTTTGTAAGTTTGGGACTTACCTCCCACAAAGAGCCTTCAACACCATCCCAAGCCTTTGACTTTCCGACAACCTCAATCTTCGCATTGTCGATGCCAAAAGATTTCAGCTTGTTCAGTACATATTCCGATTCAAAGAAATGGCCTTGATATTCGGCGTGGCTGCGGTTGCGCTCATACGGAGCCAAGTCCATGACATAACTGTATGTCCTGTCACCTGAAGTCTCCCCTACAATCAGGTCGTAAATTTTCTCGTCAAGGAGGAGATGATTGAATGGCGTCGTGTAATTCTGGGCAAAAGAGGCCAACGGCGACAGCATTGCAACTGCCACCGATAGAATTGTAACTATTTTTTTCATAATAATGTAAACTGATTGTCTGTCAAGTTATTAAATCGCACTTGGAGTCCAACATTTCAGGAATCGGAGCACCTTGTCTTTATTGTACCCCTTGCCTTCCTCGAGGAAACTGCTGTCTTGAATATGAATCACGCCCCCTTTACCATCCAGCACAACAAGGGCGGGATAGCCGAAACGACCGGGATTGCCCAATCTCTTGAGGAGATTTTCGGCAGCCCCCTTGCGAGGATAATTCACATGGATATAGACGTAATTGTCATCAATCACTTTTGCGATGTCAGCATCTTTTGTGATGAAATCGGCAAACATAAGGCACCACGAGCACCAGTTGCCTCCCACCTGGCATATCACGTTCTTGCCGGCTTGGGCGGCATCGGATACAGCCTTGTCTATTTGGGCCATAGGGTCGATATTTTCATCATAGACCTTGACGGCCTGTCCGTTGGCAGTGAATACGACTGCAAAAAAGACAATTGAGATTAAGATAAATTTTTTCATAGCGGCTATTTTTTTGCAAAAATAACCATAATTGGTGTGTTTGTCACCTATTTGGAAAAAATATCTTCCCTGTCTTTGATATCCTTTACCCTCAACTGGATATTTGCAAGACCGCGATAATAGTTTTCCGCTATGGAATAACAGATATCCACAGGGTTTCCGGCGTGGAGATGATCAAAATGCTCCGACTTGTTGAAGGCGATTGCAGAGATGGGCTGATATGAATAATCTTCCTGTATGAGTTCCAGTTTCAAATGGCCGCTGTCGGAACCGACCTTGCGCCCGTTGCCGTTGTCATATACGTTTTCCGAAATGAAAACCGGAGACATATTTCCGGGGCCGAACGGCTGGAATTGCTTCAGAATACGGAAGAATTTTGGAGTTATCTGCTTGAAATCCAGGTATGTATCAATATTTACAATCGGTGTGAGCATATCTTCGGAAATCTTGCCGGCCACATATTTTTCAAAGCGGGCGGAAAACTCGGCAAAGTTCTCCTCCTTCATAGTCAGGCCTGCGGCATAAATATGCCCACCGAAGTTTTCCAAAAGGTCTGAACACGATTCAATGGCATCGTACAAGTCGAAACCGGGGATTGACCTTGCAGAACCGGTGATGAAGCCGTTTGATTTGGTAAGAACGATTGTGGGACGGAAGAACGATTCTACCAACCTCGAAGCCACAATCCCCACTACTCCCTTGTGCCACTGTGGATTATAAACAATAGTGGATTTCCTGTCATTGAAATCATGAGCTGTGCGCACCATTTCGATGGCTTCGTAAGTAATCTCCCGATCGATGCTCTTGCGCTCGTTGTTATGGCTGTTTATCTCGTCGCCAATCTTGCGGGCATCTTCATCGTCACGCGAAATGAGCAGCTCGACGGCAGTCCTCCCCTGCTCCATACGCCCCGCCGCGTTGAGCCTCGGGCCAATCTTGAAGACGATTTCGTCTATGGTGATATTGTGCTTCTCCAAACCCGAAAGCTTGATGAGCGAAAGCAACCCTTTGCGGGGATTGCTGTTGAGCTGTTTGAGCCCGTAGTATGCCAACACCCTGTTTTCACCCGTCACAGAGACCAAATCAGAGGCGATGCTCACTACCAGCAAATCCAAAAGCTCGAGCACCCTCTCTTTGGGAATGTCGTATTTCATCGCATAAGCCTGGGCAAGCTTGAATCCCACGCCACATCCGCTCAAATCATCGAAAGGATAGGTGCTATCTGTCCGCTTGGGGTCCAAAACAGCCAGTGCGTCAGGAATTTCTGCATCCGGAAGGTGATGGTCGCATATTATCACATCGATGCCGGAAGAGCGGGCATATTTCACTTTCTCAATTGCCTTGATACCGCAGTCGAGGGTGATTATAAGAGTACATCCACGCTCCTTGGCCCAATCTATCCCCTTGTAAGAGAGGCCATATCCTTCATCATACCTATCGGGAATATAGTAAAAGAGATTTTTGGTCAGCCTGCTGAGAAATATATACACGAGGGCCACCGCAGTGGTGCCATCCACATCATAATCGCCGTAAATCAGGATATTTTCCTTGGAATCGACAGCTTTCTTAATTCTCTCGACAGCTTTGTCCATATCGGTCATAAGGAACGGATCGTGGAGCATACTCAAATCGGGACGGAAAAACTCCCTCGCCTGGGCATACGAGGTTATCCCCCTCTGCACCAGAAGGTTTGCCAAAACTTGATCAATCCCCACCTCTTGTGCCAACTGACGCACAAGGGCCGGATTCCCAGGCTCCTTGACTATCCATTTCTTATCAACCGTCATATCGCGCAAAGATAAACATATAAATTTGATTATAGAAATAAAAAGATTACTTTTGCGACCTTAAAGAATATGAACAACTTATGGAGAATTTAGACCTCAACGAACAGGAATTGAACCGCAGGGCCTCGCTGAAGGCTATGAGAGATCTCGGCATCGAACCTTATCCTGCCGAGCAGTTTCCCGTCAATGCAGACACAGAAGATATTAAGGCCAATTACAATGACGAAATCCACAATTTCGACAACGTATCAATAGCCGGAAGAATAATGAGCCGTCGCATTATGGGGGCAGCGTCTTTTATCGAACTTCAAGACGACAAGGGGCGTATTCAGGTTTATATCAAGAGAGATGAGATTTGCCCCGGCGAAGACAAGACACTATACAACACCGTGTTCAAGAAGCTTCTCGACATAGGCGATATCATTGGTATTCAAGGATATGCATTCATCACCCAAACCGGCCAGCTTTCGGTTCATGCAAAGAGTCTGAAAGTGCTCAGCAAATCGCTCCGCGTGCTTCCAATCGTGAAAGAGAAAGACGGAGAGGTTTATGACTCCTTCAGCGATCCAGAGCTCCGCTATCGTATGAGATATGTGGACCTTATCGTGAATCCAGAGGTCAAGGACACCTTCATAAAGAGATCGATTATCGTTTCGACTATGAGGCAGTTCTTCAATGAAAATGGATGTCTCGAAGTGGAAACTCCTATCCTTCAGTCTATTCCGGGCGGCGCCACTGCAAGGCCGTTCATCACCCACCACAACACTCTCGACATTCCTCTCTATCTGAGAATTGCAAACGAGCTCTATCTCAAGCGCCTGATTGTCGGAGGTTTCAAGGGTGTATATGAGTTTGCGAAGGATTTCCGCAACGAGGGGATGGACCGCACCCACAATCCCGAGTTTACCTGTATGGAGATTTACGTTGCCTACAAGGACTACATCTGGATGATGGAATTTGTGGAGCAGCTCCTTGAGAAAGTTGCCATTGCCACGAACGGCCGCACCAAGTTTGACGTTTGGGGCAACGAAATCGAGTTCAAGGCTCCTTACCGACGCCTCCCGATGCTCGACGCAATCAAGGAATATGCAGGCGTGGATATCAGCAACATGACTGAGGAAGAGCTTCGCGCCACTTGCGAAAAGATGAACGTTCCCATCTCACCTTCAATGGGTTACGGAAAGCTTGTAGATGCTCTCTTCGGAGAATATTGCGAAAAGAAGCTCATCCAGCCGACCTATATCATCGATTATCCCGTGGAGATGTCTCCTCTCACAAAGCGCCATCGCACAAATCCACGCCTCACGGAGCGTTTCGAGCTCTTCGTAAACGGAAAGGAACTTGCAAACGCATACAGCGAGCTCAACGACCCTATAGACCAGTTGGAGCGCTTCCAGGATCAGGTTAAACTGAAGGACAAGGGAGACGACGAAGCTATGTATATCGATATGGACTTCGTCCGTGCACTCGAATATGGAATGCCTCCCACATCGGGCTTGGGAATGGGAATAGACCGTCTCACAATGTTTATGACCAACAGTCAGACAATTCAAGACGTGCTGTTCTTCCCGCAAATGAAGCCGGAAAAATAGATGGACGAAATCACTTCTGCAAAAAATCCCAAAATCAGACAGGTATGCACTTTGATTGAAAAATCGAGGGAGCGCCGTGCCTTAGGGCTTTTTGTGGTTGAAGGAAAAAGAGAGATTGAACACTGCATAAAAGGGGGCTTTCCCATCGAAAGCCTCTTTTTCTGTGAAGAGATAGCCCCTTTTAACACGATTTCTGAACTGCTATCTCCTGAAACTCAGGTATTTAAAGTATCGCATGAGGCTTATTCCAAAATCGCCTATCGTGAAGGGACAGAAGGAGTAGTGGCCATTGTTCGAGAGAGGGAGAGAAAATTGGAAGAGGTTGTGCTGAAAGAAGCCCCGTTCGTGATTGTCCTCGAATCGGTGGAGAAGCCCGGCAACCTCGGAGCCGTACTCCGGACTGCGGATGCCTGCGGAGCAGCTGCCGTTGTTGTCTGCGACCCGCTCACAGACCTTTATAATCCGAATCTGATACGCGCCAGCATTGGCGGAATTTTTACGCTGCCGGTGTTCACCTGCTCGTCAGAAGAGGCTTTTGGGTGGCTTAAATCAAATGATTTCCAGATACTTACAGCTCAGCTTCAAGATTCTGAGCTTTACTATGACGTGGATATGAAGCAGCCTACGGCTGTGGTGTTCGGCACCGAATCCACCGGCTTGTCCGATTTCTGGAGAATGCGCTCTGACAAGAAGATACGGATACCGATGCTCGGAGAGCTCGACTCCCTGAACGTCTCCGTCTCCGTGGCAATCCTCAGCTACGAAGCCGTAAGGCAGAAAAGGTAGGGCGGAGCGTTCCGTCATCCTGAGCGGAGCAGTTCCGTCATCCTGAGCGGAGCAGTTCCGTCATCCTGAGCGGAGCAGTTTCGTCATCCTGAGCGGAGCGGTTTCGTCATCCTGAGCGGAGCAGTTTCGTCATCCTGAGCGGAGCAGTTTCGTCATCCT
>JABUTQ010000332.1 GCA_021443605.1 Bacteroidales bacterium
CTCCTTTCCAACTGCAAATATTGGATAGAGGAGTTTCGCCTGGACGGATTCCGCTTTGACGGCGTGACCAGTATGATTTACCACAATCACGGCCTGGGAGTCGATTTCAACGGATACGACCCCTATTTCAACGATGGCGTGGATGAGGACGCCGTGACTTATCTCGGCTTGGCAAATATCCTCATTAAGGAGATTCATCCCGGCGCAATAACCATCGCAGAGGATATGTCCGGTATGGCGGGACTTGCCGCTCCGCTCAAATATGGCGGCGTGGGATTCGACTACCGTATGAGTATGGGGATTCCGGATATGTGGATAAAGTGGCTCAAGGAACGCTCCGACTGGGATTGGAGTATGGGAGGGCTCTGGTATGAGCTCACAAACAAGCGGGCAGACGAGAAGACAATCAGCTATGCCGAGTGTCACGACCAGGCTCTTGTCGGTGACAAGACCATCATTTTCAGGATGATAGACAAGGAGATGTATTTCTCTATGGATAATTCTTCTCAGAATCTTTTGGTGGACAGAGGGATTGCCCTGCACAAAATGATAAGGCTCGTAACCCTTGCGACAGCCGGAAACGGATACCTCACCTTTATGGGCAACGAATTCGGCCACCCCGAGTGGATTGACTTCCCCCGCGAAGGGAACGGATGGTCTTACAAGCACGCACGCAGGCAGTGGAGCCTTTCCGACAACGGTTTCTTGAGATACAAGGGGCTCAACGCCTTCGATAAAGCGATGATACACCTCTTTGCAAGCGAAAAACTTTTGCACGTCCGGCCCGAGTACATCCACACGCACGAGGACGACAAGATATTGGTATTCAAGAGGAAAGACTATCTTTTCGTATTCAATTTCAATCCTGAAAAATCGTTTACCGATTATTGGATTCCGGTACCTGCCGGCAAATATGTCCATATACTTGACAGCGATGATGCCGGCTTCGGCGGATTCGGTCGCATTGACAGTGCCGTTGAGCATTTCACCAGACCTGCAGATAAAAAGAATATGCTATCTTTATATCTGCCAAGCCGCACCGTACAGGTACTCAGATTGTTATGAATATATTAGCACGGATATGGACATTCTACCGCGACGGCTTCAGGAATATGACCTGGGGCAAGCCGCTGTGGATTCTCGTGATTGCCAAACTTATATTTTTGTTTCTCGTCTTGCGTCTTTTCTTCTTCAAGCCGACACTCTCCGGCAAAACTGAGGCGGAAAAGAGCGAAATCGTGGGAACGAACCTCACAAACACAGACAATTTTTAACTCTAAATTTAAAACAATATGGAAGCATCATTGATTGACTGGTCAAGGCTGCAGTTTGCTATGACAGCCGCCTACCACTGGATCTTCGTTCCGCTGACACTTGGTCTGTCCATCATCGTGGCGATAATGGAGACCATTTATGTCAAGAAGAAAGAAGAGTTCTGGAAAAAGGCGACCAAGTTTTGGATGAAGATTTTCGCCATCAACTTTGCCGTGGGCATTGCCACAGGTATCATTCTGGAATTTGAATTCGGTACCAACTGGAGCAACTACTCGTGGTTTGTCGGAGATATCTTCGGAGCCCCTCTGGCCATAGAAGGCATCTTCGCATTCTTCATGGAATCAACATTTTTTGCCGTAATGTTCTTCGGCTGGAACAAGGTGAGCAAAAGATTTCACCTCGCATCTACCTGGCTCACAGCCCTTGGAGCTGCAATTTCCGCTTTCTGGATTCTTGTGGCAAACAGCTGGATGCAGCACCCGGTGGGGACGGAATTCAACCCTGACACCGTACGCAGCGAGATGGTATCTTTCTGGGCGGTGGTATCGAACCCCGTGGCAATAGGCAAGTTTTTCCACGCCGTGTTCAGTGGCTGGATGACCGGAGCTATCTTTGTGGCGGGGGTCGGCTGCTGGTATCTCCTTCGCAACCGTGAGTCCAAGTTTGCCCACGCGAGCATCACCGTCGCTTGTATAGTGGGGCTGGTAGGTGGTGGTGCCACAATGCTTTTCGGCGACACTTCAGGTATCCACATCGCAAAATATCAACCTATGAAACTTGCTGCCGCAGAGGGACTTGAAGATGGTGGGCCTCGCGCTCCGTTCTCTATCGTGCCGGGAATTGAAGTGCCGGGAATGCTCTCTATCCTCGCCACTCACGACATCAACGGATATGTCCCGGGCATTAACGACATCATGAACGGATATACCGATAGGGACGGAAATGAGGTCTTGTCAGTGAAGGATAAGATGAATCGCGGACAACACGCAATCTTCGCCCTGAAACAATATCGCGAATTGAAAGACACAGACCCCGAATCGGCAGCGTTGTTCCTCGACGGATTCAGGGAAAACGAACAATATCTCGGTTATGGCTATCTCGAGAAACCTGAAGATGTAATTCCGAACATTCCTCTGATTTTCTGGAGTTTCCGTGTGATGGTAGGGCTCGGCTCATTCCTAATGCTGCTGATGATTGTCCTGCTTTGGGTGCTCTACAAGAAGAAACTCGATAAACTCACCTGGCTCCAGTGGATTGCCCTTTTATCCATCCCGTTGGTATATATTTGCGGACAAGCCGGCTGGATTGTGGCGGAAGCCGGTCGCCAGCCTTGGACAATTCAGGACTTGCTCCCCGTAAACGTCGCTGTATCAAGCCTCAGCACTGCTTCTGTCAAGACCACTTTCTTCATCTTCCTGACAGTCTTTGCCGCTTTCCTTATCATCGAAATTTCAATTTTGCTCAAGGCAATCTCCAAAGGACCGGAGATAGAAAAATAGGAGGACACTATTATGACTTATCAATTTCTCCAACAATATTGGTGGTTCCTGGTCTCTTTGCTGGGGGCACTTCTGGTTTTCCTAATGTTCGTTCAGGGTGGCAACTTCTGGGCAGCCTTTATCAATATAGATGACAAGCGCCGTCGTATGATTCTCAACTCTACCGGACGCAAATGGGAGCTCACTTTTACGACTCTCGTCACTTTCGGCGGAGCATTCTTCGCATCTTTCCCCCTCTTCTACAGCACAAGTTTCGGCGGAGCATATTGGGTATGGATTATCATCCTGATTACCTTTGTGTTACAGGCGGTATCATACGAATTCCAAAACAAGAAGGGGAATCTTATAGGAGCAAGACCTTTCCAGCTTTTCCTCGCAATCAACGGATTCTTCGGTCCCTTCCTCGTGGGAACGGCAGTGGGAACATTCTTCACCGGCTCTCCGTTCGTGGTTGACAAGAGCGCGATTATGTCATCCGGTGCGCCTATAATCAGCAGATGGGCAAGCAGTTGGCACGGTCTTGAAGCTCTTGCACAGCCTTGGGCCGTGTTGCTCGGAATCGCAGTGTTCCTCCTTGCTTTGACTCTCGGCGGTCTCTACACAATCAACAACGTGAAAGACGACACGCTCCGTGTGACTATGCAGAAAAAGGTACGCACAAGCGGTCTTGCATTCGTTGTAGTATTTGTCGCATGGCTTATCCATCTTCTTGTATCAGAGGGATTTGCAGTATCAGCAGACGGCACAGTCGCAATGGAGCCGTACAAATACCTGCACAACTTCCTCGCAATGCCGGCTGTGCTCGCACTATTCCTTGCAGGTGTGGTGCTCGTCCTCTTGGGCTGGTTCAAGGGCTCTTTCACCAAATCTGTCAAAGGAATCTGGCCGGCAGGCATCGGCACGGTGCTCGCAGTGCTCGCCATTCTGCTTGTTGCTGGATTCAATGGTACAGCCTACTATCCTTCAAATGCAGATTTGCAGAGTTCGCTCACGATAACCAACAGCTGCTCAAGCCCGTTCACCCTGAAGGCTATGTTCTGGGCCTCCCTCGCAATCCCGTTTGTCCTTGCCTACATCGCATACGCCTGGCACGCAATGGACAAGAAGCCCATAACCGAAAAAGAGATGGACGACGAAGAGATAAAGTATTGATAATCAACGCGAGTTCGGAATTTCTTATCCTGAACTCGCGTTTATATTTGCCTCCCTGAAGGAGTATTGTTGGGTAGGCACATTGATGTTTTGATGATAGTTTACTGAATCTTTGGACTTTGATACCCTCGAATGTTGTAGATGTTGGTTTGATATTTATAACGCCAAGATGCGATTGATGGGCTTATGCCATTCTTTTTAGCTTCTTCAACTACTGTATTGTAAACGCTATATGGGTTAATTGATTTGCTTTGAACCCGCAGGATTTTATCCCATATCGCTTTTGGAATAAGGGCGTCTTCGGCATATTTGTTTGCCGCTATTTCCCTAGCTTCATTCACTTGATTAAAGTCCCCATTAAATGAGACGTTGGAGGAGCCATTAACGAGGTCTTTGTCAATATGATAAAGTTCATGCAATACGTCAAACACCAGCATATCCATATTGTTATGACGATGACTCACAACAATATAAGGGGTATCGTTGATGATTGACGAATAAGCATCGACAGGAGCTTTATCAATTTTCCCGACATAACTGTAGCCAATGCCATATTCAGAAAGAAGTTGTTTTACATATTCCTCTGTAATGGTTCCATCGTTTGCCCGGGCGGCAATGTCTTTAGCTATCTCGTCAATTGTTCCTTTTACATATTTATGATTTATCTTCATATTGACGCAAGTGGCATAAGCAAGCAAAATCCAAGCATTCAAGTTCTTTTCCTCAAAAGGAATCTTTTCGCTTTTCTTAAAATATCCAGATGGTTTCGCTATAAAAAGTGCTTTATCAACAGTGTCAACTCCCAGTTTGTCATACAAGAAAGCAATGCGGTCTTTTGCAAAAACATATCCATCTATTCCAAGCCGCTTAAACAAAATGGCGATATTCACAACGCCGGCCAGAGTCCTCTCAATTGAAGACCACTCTTCTTCTGCTCGGTCTCTATTCGATATAGCAACGACATCCTTATCGTATGATGCCTGCAAATTCAGCCACATCGTTGCAGGGATGCCAAGCGCTTCTTCAAGTTTGTTGGCCATCTGAGGAGTTATCGTATCTTTTTGCCTTATCATACGGCTAAAATTAGACGGCTGCATACTGAGACGGACAGCCATATCTTTTCGGCTTATACCTCGGTCTGTTATCTCATCTATAATCAATTCAGTTGGATGAACGGCTACGATGGGGGTAATATATTCGTTAATGGTCGCCATAGTGTTCATTGAGTTCAATTAGTATCAGAGTAATCTTATCTTCATTTTCATCAAAAATCAATCGGTATTTTGTGTCATACCCAACTCTAACCGAAGAATGTTCATTCCCAGTTAATGGTTTGTAGTTTAGAGATGTGATATTTCCAACTGCCACAATATCAACGGCATTTTCCAAATACTTGATGACTTTATCCAAATTGCGAATCAGTTTAGCGTTGCTCCTATATTTTTTATAGCCACCTATATATTTGTGATGGACAAGTGCCTTTATCTCCTCATTATCATACTCAATTATCATATACCTATGATATTATTCCCGGCACAAAAATATATAAAAATTATCAAAAATGATAATAATTTCACACAGAAAAAAATTCTTTGATGAACTAAGGGACCAGATGTAGACCAAGTTAGAAGTAACTGAAGCTCGGATTATCAACATCGCGATGTGAGGAGCGACAGCTCTTAAAGACGGGTCACAAATGCCGGATGTAGCCGTATTTTATAAGATCTTCTTTAGATTTAGCTTGATATACAGTCCTTTCAGAGAGCACATACATATTGTCTGAAACATCAAGCACATTTTGGTACATATGGTCCGTAAGCAGGATTCCTTTGTGCTCTTTCTCTCTATTAATCAGTTGTTTAATCTTATCGATGTCAATAAGGGTAATTTGAGAGAAAGGCTCGTCCAGCATTACGAAGGGGGCATTTGAAGTGAGAATGAGATATGTCTCCATCATTCTTTGAGTCCCTCCGGAAAGATCGCCAATTTTGTAGTTTCTGAAAGATCTGAATTCAGGAAAGAACCGACAAAAACCTTCGTAATCGATGTCGAAATCATCAAATGCCGTGGCAACCGTTATGTTTTTCGGTATGGAGCAGTATTGGGGAAGGTACAGGATATGCTCTCTTGTGAGTTTTTCGTGCCACACCCCATCAATCCTGATAGATTTGAAATCGGCATTCAGTTCTCCTGAAAGTATTCTCATCAGACAACTTTTTCCGCTTCCGTTAGAGCCGAGGAGAGCAGTTACACACCCTGTTTCAACTTTCAGATAGACTCCGGAAAGAACCGTCTTTTCCTTGAAGGACAGATTGACTGAATCAATTTCAAGTATATGACTATTAGAGCATTGCATAATATGGCGTGAGTGTTATGAGGGCAATGACAAAATCATAAAATGCACATAGTCCGAGCAGTCTGAACTTTGGCAATCCTAAATTTGTATAATAAACGAAGTTTTTCTTCTTTATCTCCGATACAAAATAGAAAATGGCAATCATAACCACTTCGCGAAACAAAAGAGTGCCCAGCAAGTTTTGCTTTGTTCCGGATGCAATCATAATTGCCAAAAATACGGCAGAAAGGACAATACCAACCGCCATCAGAGCCTCACAAAAGAATCTGAATGATAAGCGGAACTTCTTAATGATTGCAGATTGGTGCATATTCGCCATATCTTGGGCATTGACAAAGAAACAAAAATTAAGGCAACAATAGCCGCGCCCTACTTCCTCACGCACCAGATGTCTATGAGTTCAACATTGGAGAGAGATGGGACGGTTACGCTGTTGAGACCTTTGGCGTCAATGGTGACATTGCGGGTAGTGGGCTCACCTTTGTATTGATGGCTGTTTTCACCTATCGCCTCTGTCTTTTCTCCATCGCCCCAGTCTATCACGCACGAAAAGTCGCCGCCTTCACAATTTATAGCCATTTCAGCCCCGTTATGTACGACTGCCATCTTGACCACGTCATATTTTGTATCTTGTAAAATATGGATACTTTCACTCGCACTGCCGGCCGTAACGGTTATTCCCCCTCTTCGCATATAGGTCTCATTGTTTGCGGCAACCTTTACCAAAAGCTCGTGATCTTTAAACTCACTTTTAGTTTTACTTACTGATAACCAATCTCTTGCATCAGCATCAATAATCCAGGAAAAATCTGTGTTTGTAGAGATGGGGATGGAAATCTCGCCCCCTTCCGCCTTAGCTGCGTAGCTTGTCTGGGGCACGATAACCCCCTCACGCTCTTTCTGTTTTACCGTAAAAGATTCTGACAATGAGCCGGAGGTAATGAACACCAGGGCAGACCTGACTGAATATTCCGGATTGGCGGAGGCGGATACACGGATAGTTGAACTTCCACCAGCCCCCGAAGATGGCGTCACCGTAACCCATTTCTGGTTTGAAGTTGCGCTCCATTCATTCAGCGTTGTGAATTTCACGTCGATATAAGATTCGCCCGGCCCCAATTCGGGGATATTGTCCTTTTGCTCTATATTGATAAACGGTGTCGGCGCACAAGAGGCCAATACAATGGCCGTCACGATTGTTATTATACTCTTTCTCGTCATAATTCAAGCTTGTTAATTGAGAACCTAACTTCTTTGCTATCAGCATCTTTTGTCAACACAATCTTATATTCGCCCAGAGGCAGGGCAGCGGTATCAATTATAATGGATTTCTCTGTCACGACAACGGCAGATGCCTTTTCTGCACCGCTCGCATCAAACAATCGGCCGGTTACTCCATTCTTTACATCAAGCCTTATCTTATCCTCCAATCTGTTGTATTTGAATGATGTTGAAGCAGCTATGTCAAATTCATCGGCAAGAAGCACTTCAGAATAGCATCCCTTCTCCTGAGACTTAATCTGATACCATTTGTCACTCCCCTCTTCCCTATAAAATGCCATAAGTCTGTCACCATAATCTATTTCCTCTTTCAAGACGCATTTCAGTTTTGTGTAAGTGACGATTGTGCCTGTTGATATCGGATTTTCAATCCTTTCTTTTTCGTCAGAGACCCACTCTTTGACGTTTCCGTTTCTGTCTGTGTGCGCCACACAAATCAACCCTTTGAACGCAACCGCGGTGGCATTATATACACGAAGTGTGTCAATCTTGAATTCAACCCCTTTCTCAAAAGCCTTTGTTGACACTGTAATACCCGGAGCTCTCGTAACAAGGTGATCTACAACCCTTTCCGAATCAGTCTCAGGTACCATATTGAGATAGGCCATCTGTTTCTCTGAATAATCGTGCGAACCGGGTCTCAAATCATCAAAAGAGTAATATCCGTTGTATGAGCCTGTCCACCCCCAATTTATACGGAACATCTTTTGGTCATTGTAGCCGTCAACGACAAATATGTGGCCGCTTGACTTCTCTCCACGATATAGGAAAGGACGATATTGGGACAATTCGTTTCTCATAATATTTGCCCAGACCTCATCGTCATAGTCGTCTCTGTCAAACCTGCGTAACGAAGGAGAATAAGAAAAATTCCTGTGCATCACCTCTCGGTCAAAAGTTGCACTTGTACTGCTCTCTCCATAAGACAACATAAATGCCGCCCCCAAATCGGCGATGAGAGTGGCAACGGCATTTACCTGTTTGTCGCCCAATACGCCGTTGTAGTCCAGCGGCATATTGTCCCAATCGTATGCGTGCTCCAAGTCCCTTTCAGGCACTCTTATGGTATAATCACCATCTATGCAAGAATAGGCAGCCGTCTTGCCTTTGCCGGACTTTGGCCACTTGTAATAACGCATTACGATTGCCGTAGCCGTTGCATTACAGCCTGCCACGGTCTGTTTGGAGCGTCCCATCGGGCATTGGGCGTTGAACGGAGCGTTCTGCCCCCATATAGCCGTCTCAATTTCAACAACTTCTGTTGCTTTTGTAGCGATATTGCTCCACATCGCCTGTGTCTGAGGACTCGCAGTGGCTCCGCTGTTCCAAAAATCCCTTATCTGCCGATCTACCTCACCGAGCCACCAGACAAGATTTTCAGGCATTTCCCCATCTGAAACATAACCGGTGGGTGAGTAGCCTATTATGGGTCTTACTCCGGTTTCGGCAGCCATTATCACAAATCCTATCCCATTTTCCGGCTGAAAGACATAATATGTGGGATCTCCCCCGCTTTTTGTGGCAACCGATTCGGAAGTCCCTACAAGTCTCATTTTGAGAGAGCTGCTCTTTGTTGACGGGGAGCAAGCCGTAAAGAAACGGGAGGCCGCTTGTGAAGCTTGCTCTACAGTCACCTTCTCTGCCCATCCCGTAAAGCATACGGCACACAAGCAGACAATCAATGCAATTTTCCTTAAATACCTCATTATCAGATTTATAAAAAATAGGCCCTGATAATGACATCAGAGCCTTATGTTTGTGCACAGTTTATTAACCGATGAAGTGGAAGTGCGGGCCGAAACGCTCGAATGCTGCGCGGTCGAGAGCTTCGCGGTGGTCGGGATGAGCCACGCTGATTATGAGCTTCGCACGTTCCTGGAGTGATTTGCCGTAAAGATCGACAGCACCATATTCAGTTACGAACCAGTGGATATGGTTGCGAGTTGTAACGACGCCGGCACCTTCCGTGAGAACAGGGGCAATCTTACTTACACCCTTGTTTGTAACCGAAGGCATAGCGATGATGGCTTTACCTCCCTCGCTCAAAGAAGCGCCGTAAGTGAAGTCAATCTGACCACCTACGCCCGAATAAAACTTGGTGCCGAGGCTGTCTGCGCATACCTGACCGGTAAGATCCACCTGAAGTGCAGAGTTGATGGCTGTAACCTTGGGGTTTTGGGCAATGATATATGGATCGTTGGTATATCCCACATCCATCATCGCAACCATCGGGTTGTCGTCGATGAAGTCGTAGCAGGTCTGGCTGCCCATAAGGAAGGTGGATACCATCTTGCCTTTGTCAAGCTTCTTGTTTGCACCGTTGATAACACCTTTCTCCACGAGAGGAAGAACGCCGTCTGCAAACATTTCGGTGTGGATACCGAGGTTCTTGTGGTTTCCGAGCTGTGCGAGCACTGCGTTGGGGATTGCTCCGATACCCATCTGGAGGGTAGCACCATCTTCAATGAGGTTTGCACAGTTGATACCGATGGCTGTCTCTATCTCATTGGGCTGGCCGAAATGTGCCGGCATAAGAGGAGTGTTGTCTTCCACGAAATAATCAATCTTTGAAGCGGGAATAAGAGCATCTCCGAATGCGCGGGGCACGTGTTTGTTCACAACTGCAATCACAACCTTTGCACACTCGATACCGGCGAGGGTTGCATCTACTGAAGTTCCGAGAGATACATATCCGTGCTTGTCAACGGGGCTCACCTGAATCATTGCAACGTCACAAGGAAGAGCACCTGACCTGTAGAGTTTCTGAGTTTCGCTCAAGAAAATGGGAATATAGTCTGCATATCCGGCCTGAACGTTCTTGCGCACGTTTCCGCCTACAAAAAATGCCTGATGAAAGAATACACCTTCGTAACGTGCTTCCGTGTAGGGGGCATCTCCTTCTGTGTGAAGGTGGTGGATAAATACGTTTTTCAATTCTCCTGCATCGCCACGACGGCAAAGGGCATCAATCAACACCTTGGGAGCACTTGCAACACTGCTGAAATGGATATGATCGCCGCTCTTCACATATTTTACGGCTTCGTCGGCAGAGATGAACTTGATATTTGTCTGCATTGTCTTTAGTTTATTATTGGTTATAATTATTTCTATTTACAAACTACAAATTTATGAAAAACTTGATACTTTTGCACAAAGAAATACGATTATTATGGAAAATAGAGAAAAACAACTTCAATCGTTTGGCAGATTGCTCGATATAATGGATACCTTGCGCGAAAAATGTCCGTGGGACCACAAACAGACATTCGAATCCTTGAGGCCACAGACAATTGAAGAGGTTTATGAATTGAGCGATGCACTCCTCAATAATGATATGAAGAATATCTCAAAGGAGCTCGGAGACGTGCTTCTTCACGTGGTATTCTATGCCAAACTTGGCTCAGAATCAGGCACTTTCGATATTGGAGACGTAATAGACCGCCTCTGCGAAAAGCTCATATACCGCCATCCGCACATCTATGGCGACACCGTTGCGGAAGATGCGGGGCAGGTTATCAAAAACTGGGAGCAGTTAAAACAGGCGGAGAAGGACGGCAATAAGACAATCCTCTCCGGAGTGCCGGCCTCCCTTCCCCCGCTCATCAAGGCATACCGCATCCAGGACAAGGCGCGTGCCGTAGGATTCGACTGGCAGAAAAAAGAAGATGTTTGGGATAAGGTCAAGGAAGAAATCGCTGAATTTCAGGAAGAAATCTCCTCCAAAAACTTCAGCGAACAATCCGCTGAGGCCGAGCTTGGAGATGTTCTTTTTTCAATTGTCAATGCATCAAGGCTTTACGGTCTCAATCCGGACAATGCACTTGAAGCCACCTGCAAGAAATTCAAGGACAGGTTCACATATCTCGAAGTGGAATCGAAAAAAGACGGCAAGAAACTGAATGAGATGACTCTCGCCGAGATGGATGCCTATTGGGACGAAGCAAAAAAGAAGGGGCTTTAGAATGGGTTGGCAGGAAAGGACAGAACTGCTCCTGGGGTCTGAGAAGCTGAAAAAACTTTCACAGAGCACAGTAGCAATCGTGGGGCTCGGGGGAGTCGGGGCATACGCGGCAGAGATGGTCGTGCGCGCCGGAGTGGGTAAAGTACTCCTTTTGGACAGCGACTGCGTGTGCGAGAGCAACAAGAACCGCCAGCTCCTCGCCCTCGAATCCACCATCGGGATGAAGAAAACCATGGTGATGGATGCAAGGCTGAAAGATATCAACCCAAATCTTGAAACGATTCTCATAGACAGGTATCTCAATGAAGAAAACATCGAAGAGATATTCAAAGGATATTCTCCTGATTTTCTGATAGATGCAATCGACACACTTTCTCCCAAGCTCGCATTGATAAAATATTGCGTGGATAACCGCATCCCTCACGTCACCTCTATGGGGGCTGGAGCCAAGACCGATGCTACAAAAATCAGGATAACGGATTTGTCAAAATCGTACAATTGTCCGTTGGCATACATCATCCGGAAAAAACTTCGCAAGATGGGGATAGAAAAGGGATTTCCGGTGGTATTTTCAGAAGAACTGCCAGATAGAGGAAGCATTATACCCGTCGAGGAGCAGAACAAGAAATCTCAGGTGGGAACCATATCATACCTTCCCGCCGTATTCGGATGTGCCTGCGCCCAGGCCGCAATTGATGCACTTCTGAAATAAGAAGGCCGACCACAGATGAGCGGCCGGCCAATTCTCGTAACTCGTAATGTGTGAATCGATTACTTCTTGAGAGAGTCGCGAATTTCGCGAAGGAGTACAATTTCTTCAGGAGTAACGGGCTCTGCAGGGGCTTCAGCTGCCTTTGCCTCTTCCTCTTTCTTCTTACGAAGCGAGGCTGCCTTGTTGATAGCCTTGAGCACCACGAAGATAGAGAAGGCAATGATGATAAAGTCGAAAATTACCTGAAGGAAGTTTCCGTATGTGACAGCCACTTCCGGAGCCTCCTCTGTGGCAGCCTTGAGCACCCATTTCCAATCCGTGAAGTTCAAACCTCCGGCCAGTTGACCGATAAGAGGCATAATTACGTCAGACACGAGGGAAGTGACGATTTTGCCGAATGCACCGCCGATTACAACACCGACTGCCATATCAACAACGTTCCCTTTCATTGCGAATTCCTTGAATTCTTTCAAAAATTTACCCATAGTATTAATTATTAAGAGTTTATAACTTTCTGATGATATTGAGTCCGTCCCGGAACGGGAGGATGAGATTTTCCACCCGATTGTCTGCCGCCACCGCCCTGTTAAACGCCTCAATGCCTGCTGTCTGGGCATCGGCAGGCTGAGGATCTTCAAGCACCTTGCCGCTCCACAACACATTGTCTGCGAGGATATATCCCCCGCTCCGAACTTTATCGAACACAAGATTGTAATATTCGAGATATTCCCGTTTGTTGGCATCGATATAAACGAGGTCATATTCTCTTGACAAAGAGGGAATTATCTCTTTTGCATCTCCGAATATCAGATTTACGCGGGAAGATATTCCGGCTCGTGAATACCCTTCCTTGATGAGGTCTTCAAGCTCATCATTCAACTCCAGAGCATCTATGACACCCCCTTCGGCAAGCCCAGCCGCAAGGCAGATTGTGGAATAACCGGTAAAAACACCCAGTTCGAGTATCGCCTTTGGCCGAATCATCTGCGACAAATGGGAAATCAATCCCCCCACCACCTTACCGGAAAGCATCCGAGCGCAGTTCGTACGCAGGTGTGTCTGCTTTTCCAACCATCCGAGCACCTGGTCCAAATGAGATGAAGAATATTTCTCTATGTAATCCGCCTCAGTCATAATTATCTGTATATCAACATAGAAATTTTGTCCGAAGCAAATATGTCATTGGCACAGGAGAGTATATCTTCTGCCGTTACCGCTTCAACTTTCTGACGAATCTCGTCATCGGAAAGATACTTGTCGTTTGTCATAATGCTTTTGCTGATTGCCAGAGCCTGAGCTTCGCCGTTGTCGGATGAGATTGCAAGCTGTCCCAACATCTGCTTCTTTGCCGATTTGAGAGCACGCTCGCTGAGCAATACTGTTCTGAATCTTTCCAATTCTTTAAGAATCAGCTCAATGCACTTATCGACATTGTGCTTTTCGCAACCGAAGTAAAATAGTGCAACACCTGTTGTAAGATATTGAGTATAAACCGCTTCCACATTATAAACCAATGCGTTTCGTTCACGGAGCACCGTATTGAGCACTGAGTTTGAAGACGGCCCTCCGAGAATGTTAGTCAGAAGGAGGAGAGCAATCTTTCGCGGATCTCTCACCGAATAGGCCTCCGCCCCGATTATGCAGTTTGACTGATGATTCTTTTTGTGACAGTCCTTGGTAAAGACAGTCGAGCATGGGAAACCATACTTGGGCTCAATCTTCTCCTGCCCATCGCCAGACATCTTGGCATATTTGGCCAAAAGTTTTTCAGATAATTTTGCAACCGCCTCACAATCAAAGTCTCCGACTACCCCGAGAGTCATATTGCACGGAACGAAGCAACCGGAGGTATAATCTTTAAGCGTAGCCGATGTTATCTTTTTCAGTGACGAGCTTTTACCGAGCACTGAGCGGGATAGCGGATACCCCTTGAAAAGAAATTCCTCAAAATCGTCAAAGATATAATCGGACGGGGAGTCTTTGTAAAGATTTATTTCATCTATCACCACCTGCCGTTCCTTGGCTATCTCCTTTTCATCAAATTTGGATGTAAAAACAATCTCGAAAATGAGGTCTATCGCCTTTGGCAAATCTTCTTTAAGGATAGTGGAATAAACGACAATCTCTTCTTTGGATGTGAATGCATTCAGCTCACCACCAAGCCTTTCCAGCCTGTTGTTGATACTGGTGGCAGTGCGTTTCTCCGTCCCCTTGAAAATCATATGCTCGGCGAAATGGGACAACCCTCCATACTCTTCCGGCTCCATAGCCGTGCCGCAGCGGATAGAGAGCGCGCAATAAGCAACAGGCGACGTGCTCTTCTTGAAAGCAAACCGCAACCCACCCGGCAAAACCTTCACCATATTCTCCTTTTCCATAATTTTGCGAAGGTACGATTAAGTGAGAGAAAAGCAAAACGAAGTTTTGTTTTTCCGAACGTGAGTAACTTCAGCGAGCACAGCGAGCTAACGTACGATTAAGTGAGAGAAAATGCAAAACGCATCTGCCTTTAAGAAAATCTCTTTAACTTTGTTTCGTATTGAACATAGCGAACTGTGTTTGGAGGCTACTATGGACGAACAAAACAACATAATCATTTACAATTCCGATGACGGACGGGTGAATGTGGCATTGATGACTCGGGATGGAAATGTCTGGTTGAATCAGAATCAGATAGCCGAACTTTTTGC
>JABUTQ010000267.1 GCA_021443605.1 Bacteroidales bacterium
CCGCATAGTGACATCACAACGTATTTAAGTCTCTTTTCCGCTCTTACATAATTGGAAATCAAAAAGATAACAGAACACCACACCAAAGGGGGAAACAATATGGCGGAGCAAGTGAGGAAAAAAGTCACGATGAAGGCGAGGTCATTCTGATAACTCTTGTAAGAAAATTTTACAGAATAATAAACCGACAGAATGAACAGAATCGGGGCTATGCTCTCTTTTGAAAACGTTATTATGTCCGGTAATGAAAAGGCAAGTATAACAAAGATGAATGGAATAGCGTGATTGAACCCTGAGGCATATAGATTCGTAAACCTATAGACAGAATAGGCGACAACCAGAACAGATACGACGGACGCAAGAATCTGCCACCACGGAAGCCCCCACGATAGGTACAAAGAAGAGCCCACCATGAATAAAGCCGAAACGACAAGCGGCAGCAAGTGTCTGTCTATATTAAAATTACGCCCCGGCATAACTCTTAGAAAAGTTTCGGATAGTTTTCCTCCATATCTATCAGGATGTGGGAAATGACCGCTTTCCTTATAAATGCAGATTTCGATTTTATGCCATATTTTGCGCAATATCTGTTGATGGCATCCATCTCCTTTTCATTGAACAGGATGGTCTTGCGGTATTTGCGCACAAGTTTGAGCTTTTCCTGACGGATAAAATCAGGTTCCACGCTCTTTTTTTTCTTTGATTTCTTCTTTGCCATATTTTTTCAAAAAAATCGCATAAAGATAATACATTTTTCCAAAAATAATTTACCTTTGCGGCCGATATGAAGATTCAAGTTTACATAAACGTCTTTGCTCACAGGAATATCCGTGTCCGACGCTAAGCCAGCGGGGTGATTTCAGCTCGCCTACGCACAGGCTTTTTCTAAACTTTGAAGACAGCAGAATCTTCGCATTTCCTATCAAACAAGCACATAATTTTTTTTTAATTTATTCGCACTATTGATGAAGATCAATGTTTGTGTGGCCAATGAGAGCCACGTAAAGTTCGCGCAGGAAATCTGTGATGAAATTATGGTTTCAGCAAAAGAACGCGGCACCGGCATCGCGAAGCGTTCTCCGGACTATATCATAGAAAAGATGCTGGCAGGTAAGGCAGTGATTGCGGTTACCGATGATGACAAATTTGCAGGATTCTCTTACATAGAATCTTGGGAGCACAAAGAGTTTGTTGCTAATTCGGGGTTGATTATCGCCCACGATTACAGGGGAATAGGGCTTGCAAAACAGGTTAAGCACCGCATTTTCCGTCTCTCGAGGGAGTTGTTCCCCAATGCAAAGATTTTCAGCATCACCACCGGGCCGGCAGTGCTCAAGATGAATTATAATCTGGGATTCAGGCCTGTCGCTTTTCAGGACCTCACCCACGATCCGGAATTCTGGAAGGGATGCGAAGGATGCAAGAATTTCCATATTCTTGTAGATAACAATTACCAAAGGTGCATTTGCACGGGATTGCTTTACGATCCCAAAGATCATATCAAAATAACTACCGATGACAAATAAAAACGATACGAATATGAGCAAGAAAAAAGTTGTAGTGGCATTCAGCGGAGGTCTCGACACCTCCTACACAGTTATGTATCTCGCCAAAGAGAAAGGATATGAAGTACACGCAGCCTGCGCAAACACAGGCGGATTCAGCGAGGAACAGCTCAAGACAAACGAGGAAAACGCCTATAAGCTCGGCGCAACCAAGTACGTGACTCTCGACGTGACACAGGAATATTACGCAAAGAGTCTCAAATATATGATTTGGGGCAATGTCCTCAGAAACGGCACATACCCCATCTCTGTCTCTTCTGAGAGAATATTCCAAGGAATGGCAATCGCCCGCTATGCAAAGGAGATTGGTGCTTCCGCAATCGCACACGGCTCGACTGGTGCTGGCAACGACCAGGTCCGTTTTGATATGACCTTCCTTGTGATGTGTCCCGAGATGGAAATAATCACCCTCACCCGCGACGGCAATCTCAGCCGCAAAGATGAAGTCGATTACCTCAACGCAAACGGATTCAATGCCGATTTTGCAAAACTCAAATATTCTTACAACGTAGGAATCTGGGGAACAAGCATTTGCGGAGGAGAAATCCTCGACAGCAAACAGGGGCTTCCCGAGAGTGCATACCTGAAACAGGTAGAGAAGAAGGGAAGTGAAATTCTCAGTCTCGATTTTTGCCACGGTGAGCTCTGCGGAGTAAACGGCAAGAAATATGACAATCGTATCGCTGCCATCCAGGCAGTTGAGGAGATTGGCGCAGCATACGGCATCGGCCGCGACATGCACGTTGGTGACACCATTATCGGTATAAAGGGTCGCGTGGGATTTGAAGCTGCGGCACCTATGCTCATCATCGGTGCGCACAAATTCCTTGAGAAATTCACCCTCAGCAAATGGCAGCAATACTGGAAAGACCAGGTGGCGAACTGGTATGGAATGTTCCTCCACGAAAGCCAGTACATGGAGCCCGTGATGCGCGACATAGAGGCGATGCTTGAGAGCAGCCAGCGCAACGTAAACGGCACCGTTACCCTCGAGCTCCGTCCTTACGGATTCTCAACCGTAGGTGTGGATTCTCCAGACGACTTGGTAAAGAGCAAGTTGGGCGAATATGGCGAGACTCAGAAGGGTTGGACTGCAGAAGAGGCAAAGGGATTCATCAAGGTCACTTCAACACCGCTCCGCGTTTACTACGGCAACCATAAAGACGAGCAGATATGATTAAAGTTGCAATAGCGGGGGGCACCGGATATACCGCAGGCGAATTGCTGAGGATTCTGGTCAACCATCCTGAAGTTGAGATTGGGTCGGTCTTGAGCACCACAAGCGCCGGAAAAGAGATATCATCTTTTCACACTGACCTTTTGGGCGAGACAGACATCAGATTTACCGACACCCTCGAACCGGCAGACGTGTTGTTTCTCTGTCTCGGCCACGGGCTGTCAAGAGAATTCATCGATACTCACGACATTCCGGCCGGATGCCACATCATCGACCTTGGAAATGACTTCCGCACTGAGCCGGACTACAAGGGAATGCACTTCGTCTATGGACTTCCGGAATTTTATCAGAGCGAGATTGCCAAGACAAAATATGTCGCCAACCCCGGGTGCTTTGCAACTTGCATCCAGCTCGGATCAGCCCCCCTTGCCAAGGCAGGTCTCATCAACGACGAGATTCACGTAACGGCCATCACCGGATCCACCGGTGCGGGACGCAAATTATCCGACACAGGACATTTCAGTTATCGAAACAACAATATATCTGTATATAAGTCATTTACGCACCAGCATCTGGCAGAAATCTGCGACAATCTCGGAAAACTCTCCGGCAAAGAGGTGAAAGTGAATTTCGTACCGATGCGCGGCGACTTCACCCGTGGAATCTTCGCATCAATTTATACAAAATGTGAAGCCTCTGAAGATGAAGCCATTGCAATCTACAAGGAGTTTTACAAAGATTCTCCGTTCGTGTTTGTCAGCGACCAGCCAATCAGCCTCAAGCAAGTTGTAAACACAAACAAGGCGCTGATAAACATAGCGAAACACGGAGAGTATCTGCACATCACTTCCGAAATAGACAACCTTCTCAAGGGAGCAAGCGGACAGGCAGTCGAGAATATGAACATTATGATGGGATATGAACGCACCTGCGCCCTGAAACTTAAAGCACCGCTATTCTAATTATCAAACAATCAAGGAAATGGAACTTTTCAAAACATACAAGTTGTGGGACATTGAGCCGGTCAAGGCAAAAGGATGCAAAATCTGGGACAAGAACGGAGTTGAATATACTGACCTTTATGGCGGCCACGCCGTAATCTCTATAGGACACTGCCATCCCGTATATTGCGATATGCTCACAAAACAGCTCAACAACATCGGGTTCTACTCAAATGCAGTGCAAAATTCTCTGCAAGTGGAACTTGCAAAGAACCTCGGTGAAATGTCGGGTTATGATAACTACTCCCTCTTCCTATGCAATTCGGGAGCTGAATCGAATGAAAACGCCATCAAACTGGCATCTTTCCAAACCGGAAGGGCAAAACTTCTGGTGTGCTCGAAATCATTCCACGGCCGCACATCGGGAGCCGTTGCAGCAACAGACAACCCCTCAATCAGGGCACCATTCAATCAGACAGACAAAGTGGTTTTCACCCCGATGAACGACATTGATGCGCTTCAAACCGCTCTCAAAACCAAGGAATACGCCGCCTTCCTCATCGAGGGAATCCAAGGCGTGGCAGGAATCATCGAGCCGACAGCCGATTTCTTGAAGGCAGCTGAAAAAGCTTGTGCAGAAACCGGCACTCTTTTGATATTGGACGAGGTACAATCCGGTTACGGCCGCACAGGCAAGTTCTTTGCACACCAGCACGCCGGCATCAAGGCAGACATCATCACCACGGCAAAAGGGATGGGCAACGGATTCCCCATCGGCGGAGTATTGATCAGCGACAAGATCAACGCATCTTATGGTATGCTCGGCACAACTTTCGGAGGGAACCATCTTGCCTGCACCGCAGCTTTGGCAGTACTGAAAGTTGTTAAAGAAGAAGGATTGATCGAGAATGCCGCCAATATCGGTAAAATCTTGATGGACAATCTAAAAGGGAACAAAGCAATCAAAGATTTAAGAGGCACGGGGCTCATGATTGGAATTGAGGTAACTCCCGAATTCGAGACACTCCGCGATACGCTGCTGCACCAATACCACTTCTTCACAGGTGGAGCAGGGCGCAACGTGATACGCCTCCTTCCTCCCCTTTCCATTTCACAAAACGAAGCGGAATCATTCCTCGAAGCATTTAAAAAGGCCACATTATGAGAAATTTCACATCTGTAAAGGATTTTGCCTCAGTAGAAGAGGCATTGGCAAAAGCCATCGCAGTAAAGAAAAACCCGTTCGCCGACCAGGCTTTGGGAAAGAATCGCACTTTGCTGATGATATTCTTCAATTCAAGCCTCCGCACAAGGCTCAGCACCCAAAAAGCGGCAATGAACCTTGGAATGAACGTCATAGTGCTTGACGTGAATCAAGGGGCGTGGAAACTTGAAACGGAGCGCGGTGTGATAATGAACTCAGACAAAAGCGAGCACCTGCTCGAAGCAATTCCGGTAATGGGATGCTATTGTGACATTATCGGCGTACGCAGCTTTGCCGGACTGACAGACAGAGAATCAGATTATAATGAAGTGATACTCAATCAGTTCATAAAATATTCAGGCCGTCCTGTCTTCAGTATGGAGTCTGCCACAAGGCATCCCCTCCAGACTCTTGCAGACCTAATTACCATAGAGGAATACAAGAAAACTGCAAAGCCCAAAGTGGTGCTGACCTGGGCGCCCCATCCAAAAGCGCTTCCTCAAGCTGTTGCAAATTCGTTCGCGGAGTGGATGAACGAGACCGATTACGAGTTTGTGATCACCCATCCTAAAGGATATGAACTCGCACCTCAGTTTGTGGGCAAGGCAAAGGTGGAATACGACCAGGACAAGGCTTTGGCAGGAGCAGATTTCGTATATGCAAAGAATTGGTCTGCCTACAACGAAGCAGATTACGGCAAAGTGCTCAATATGGATAGAAGTTGGACCGTAACCACTGAAAAAATGGCACTCACAAACAATGCATACTTTATGCACTGCCTCCCTGTCCGCAGGAATATGATTGTGAGCGACGATGTCATCGAATCTCCGCAGTCAATCGTGATTCCCGAGGCCGCCAATCGCGAATACAGCGCCCAGACAGTCATCAAAGAACTCCTCTTGGGATTGTAATTATGAAAGAGCTGACAGTCATAAAGATAGGCGGCAATATCGTGGATAACGAGGCGGCGCTTGATGCAGTCCTTGCCAAGGTTGCAAATATAAAGACTCCAAAAATCCTCATTCACGGAGGAGGGGTAATGGCCAGCCAGATGTCGGCCAAATTGGGCATCGAGACCAAAATGGTCGAGGGAAGGCGCATCACCGATTACGAAACCCTCCGCATCGTGACAATGGTCTATGCCGGATGGATAAACAAGACAATCGTTGCAAAACTGCAGAAGATTGGATGCAACGCCATCGGGCTCAGCGGAGCGGACGCCAACGTGGTGCCGGCAAAGAGACGCCCCGCTCAACCGATTGATTTCGGGTATGTTGGAGACGTGGAATATCCTCAAATCAACGCCCCTTTCATAGAGACTCTCCTTGAAAAAGGGATTACACCGGTATTTTGTGCAATAACCCACGACACCAACGGATCTTTGCTCAACACGAACGCTGACACTATGGCATCATCCATCGCTTCGGCAATGTCGCGCAATTTATGTGTAAAACTCGTCTATTGTTTCGAAAAAGACGGTGTGCTTTATGACAAGGATGACGACTCTTCGGTGATTCCTTTGATTACAGAGCAAAAATTTCTGGAACTCAAGGAGTGCGGAAAGATTGACGGAGGGATGATTCCAAAACTCACCAATGCTTTCAAAGCGTTGAAAAACGGTGTGTCTGAGGTATATATCAAGCACGCAAAAAACCTTGACAACAATCTGCATACTTTAATAAAGAAGTAATGGCCGATACGAAACTCATCGACAATCTCAAAAGTGAAGCGGTGGCGCTCCTGCGGGAGATGGTACGCATAGAATCGGCCACGTTCAATGAAGAGGCGGTGTGTCTTTTCTTGAAACGATACCTCTCTGACAATGGTCTGGAGCCGGAGAAGATTGGCAACAACCTGATTTGCAGGAATATCATATCACAAGACAGGGCGAATCTGATGTTGAATGCCCACATCGACACCGTGCCACCCTGTGCCGGATACGATTTTGATCCGTTCAATCCTCCTCTCAGCGACGAGAAAGTCTATGGGCTTGGGAGCAATGATGACGGAGCATCGGCAGTGGCAATGATTCAAACTTTCATCTATTTCAAGGAACATCCTGAAGAGTGTCCGGTTAATCTTGCCCTTGTACTTTCTGCAGAAGAGGAACGGAGCGGTGAAGGTGGGATTCCCGCAATATTGCCATATCTTTCTGAATTTGTGAACTTTGCGATTATCGGTGAGCCTACCGGAATGAAAGCCGCCATCGCAGAAAGGGGGCTGATTGTGATTGATGGGAAAGCCCCGGGGAAGAGCGCTCACGCGGCAAGGGCCGAAGAGGGGGAAAATGCAATTTACAACGCTTTGGCAGATATTGCCGCCATCAGAGAGACAGTTTTCGACAAGGTATCTCCGACTCTCGGAGCCGTAAAGCTCTCCGTGACACAAATTTCTGCCGGCACCGTTCACAACGTGATTCCGGAAGAGTGCTCTTTCGTGGTGGATATCCGCCCCACGGAGCGTTACAGAAACGAGGAGATTGTAGCGATACTCCAGTCGCGCGTCAGAAGCACCCTTACGCCACGGACCCTTAACAAACAGTGCTCGGTAACGCCTTCGGATCATCCGCTGATGCGGACAATAGAGCGCCTTGGCATTGAAAAGAACGTCTCCCCCACCACTTCAAACTGGACTGTGATTCCTTTCCCGTCCGTCAAGATGGGGCCGGGGGAATCGGTACGAAGTCACAAAAAAAACGAATTTGTCTTCATTTCCGAAATAGAAGACGGCATCGAAAAGTATATTGAATTTATTGAAAATATAGTATTATAAATATGATAACTCTTTGGGACAAAGGTATTTCTGCTGCTGAGGCAGTTGAAGATTTCACAGTAGGCGATGACCGCGTACTCGATATGAAAATTGCTAAACACGACGTGATAGCAAGCAAGGCACACGCAGCAATGCTCGCTAAGATTGGGCTTCTCACTTCAGAAGAAGAGCAGATTCTTCAGAGCGGACTTGATGAGATTGCAGAAAGTATCAAGAACGGCAGTTTTGTCCTTGAAGATGAGGCAGAAGATATTCATTCCCAAGTGGAAATACTCCTTACAAGAAAGTATGGCGATGTTGGCAAAAAACTCCACTCGGGGAGGAGCCGCAACGACCAGGTATTGGTTGACATCAAGCTCTTTTTGAGGGAAGAAGTGCTCACTTTCAAGGATGAAATTCTCGATTTGTTCAACAAGCTTCAAGCCTTGAGCAACAAATATGAAAATGTCCTTATGCCGGGCTATACCCATGCCCAAGTTGCAATGCCATCGTCTTTCGGCCTTTGGTTCGGTGCCTACGCCGAGACACTTGCAGACGATATGGTAATGGTCAATGCGGCATATCGTATTGTAAATCAGAATCCTCTTGGCAGTGCAGCGGGCTATGGAAATTCTTTCCCGCTCGACCGCGACCACACCACGAAGCTTTTGGGATTCGACTCGCTCAACTATAACTCGATTGCGGCACAAATGAGCCGCGGAAAGAGCGAGAAGAGCGTCGCATCCGCCATTGCCGCCGTCGCATCGACACTGAACAAATTTGCAAGCGACTGCTGCCAGTATATGTGCACCAATTTCAAGTTCATCTCATTCCCGGACAGTCTCACAACCGGAAGCAGCATTATGCCGCACAAAAAGAACCCTGACGTGTGGGAGGTGATGCGAGCAAAGACAGACCGTCTCCAAAGCATCCAGAACGAGATAGCGCTGCTGTGCACCAATATGCCACACGGATACCACCGAGACCTCCAGTTACTGAAAGACATACTCTTCCCGGCATTGGATACCCTTCATAAATGCCTGAAAATGACGATGTTTATGCTTGACAACATTTCAGTCAACGAACACTTGATGGAGAATCCCCTCTTCGACCCGATGTTCACGGTCGAGACTGTAAACGAAATGGTTCTCTCCGGTGTGCCATTCAGGGATGCCTACAAAAAAATCGGCATTATGGTCAGGGAAGGGAAATATGCTTACGACAAGCCCAAGAGTGTCGAAAGCCTGCACCACTCCCACAAGGGGAGCATCGGCAATCTCTGCAACGAAGAGATTAAAGAGAAGATGATGAAAGCGGTTCGAGAGATGAATCGAACCATTCGGCCTGAAGAATAGTGAAGTCACTGTCTGACAAGACTTTGATGGAACATCTGTATTTCTTCTGCCATCTGTATCTTATTGACATAAGCCCCTTGGTGAGATAAGCTTCCATTATCGGGCTTACCTTCAAAATCAATTTTGTGATTGCCTTCTCCTTAACGTAGAAGGCAATTGCGCGTTCAAGGGTCTCGTCAAAAACCAAAGTAGACGAGATTTTGCCTGTGCCGCCGCAGGTAGGGCACACCTCAGTGGTGGTGATTTCTGTGACAGGACGCACCCTCTGGCGGGTAATCTGCATCAAACCGAATTTGGTAAGGGGAAGAATTGTGTGCTTTGCCCTGTCGTTTGCCATTAGTTCCTGCATATGTTTGAACAGGCCGGACTTGTGGGCATTGTCGTCCATATCGATAAAATCTACGATTACAATACCACCCATATCCCGAAGCCTGAGCTGGCGAGCTATCTCGTCTGCGGCCGCTATATTCACGTCATACGAATTTTCTTCCTGATCTTTCTGCTTTGTGCGGATACCGCTATTCACGTCTATAACGTGCAGTGCCTCAGTATGTTCTATAACAAGGTACGCTCCCTGGCGGATTGAGACCACCTTGCCGAACGACCCTTTAATCTGACGTGTAACCTCAAAATGGTCAAATATTGGTTCCGATCCCTTGTAGAAATGAACAATCTTCTCCTGTTCGGGAGAGATGGTTCCGATATATTCGCGAACCTCTCTGCATACACTCTCATCATTTACATAAATATTTGAGAATGAATCATTGAGAAGGTCGCGAAGAATGGTGGTGGTGCGATTGGTCTCGGTGAAGAGGAGCTGCACTCCCTTCGAAGATGCCATCTTCTGCCACGAATCTTCCCATCTTTTGATGAGGGAAAGAAGCTCGGAATGGAGCACCGCAGCCTTTTTCCCTTCGGCCGCAGTACGGATAATCACACCGTAATTTTTAGGCAGAATGCTGTAAATCAACGTTTCTAACCTTTTCTTCTCAGTCTTTGACGATATCTTCTGGGATACGCTGACCTTGTCGGAGAAAGGGAGCAGCACGATATTTCTGCCCGCAATGGAAATTTCTGCCGTGAGCCTTGATCCCTTGGTGGAGATAGGCTCTTTCACAATTTGGACGATAATCGGCTGGCCCGGGGCGAGAAACTGCTCAATCTTCCCCTCCTTTTCCAGGATTTCGTCTATACGGACACCCGAATAGATGCCTGCATAATCAGCACCGGGCCTTAGTTGCTTCACAAAGCTGTCAAAGGCCTTGAAATTGAATCCCAAATCCAAATAATGGACAAAAGCCTCCTTCTCGTCTCCGATATCGACAAAAGCGGCATTCAGAGAGGGAATTATCTTTTTTACCTTGCCGAGATAGACATCCCCGACAGAGTATTTTTTCTCTCCGTTTGCCTGTTTGTTCAATTCTATCAGCCTGTGGTTCTCCATCAAAGCGATGGAAACCTCGGCCGGAGATACATCAATTATCAGATCTTTATCCATTATCAATTAGAAACAATTAGGGGGCAAGATTGTGCTTACCCCCTACGAAAACGTTATTTCTTCTTGTGTCTGTTCTTGCGCAAACGTTTCTTACGTTTGTGCGTTGACATTTTATGTCTCTTTCTCTTCTTACCGCTTGGCATAGATCACAATTTTTAAATGATTATTATTTCAACTTTTTAACTTGCTCTACGAATGACTTTGCAGGTTTGAAAGAAGGAATCTTGTGAGCTTCGATTGTAATTGTCTGATTCTTAGAGATGTTGCGAGCTGTCTTCTTTGCACGCTCCTTGATAACGAAACTACCGAAGCCGCGGAGATATACGTTTTCTCCCTTTACAAGAGAAGCCTTGATGCTCTCCATAGCTGCTTCAACTACGTTTTGTACTGTAACTTTTTCGTAGCCAGTAGATTTTGCTACTTCATTAACGATGTCTGCTTTTGTCATGATAGTCTATGATTTTTATGTTTATAATTTTCGTATTGGGCTCGCAAAAGTAATGCTATTTTTCTAAAATTCAAAAAACTATGCACTTTATTTCAAAAATTATTTTGGCACAATCATTGACAATATCGGCGTTCGTGGTTATTTTACCATATTGAATAGAAAAAACTGACAAATTGACACTATTTTTATGAGAGATAATATGGATTTATTCCCCGTCGTAAGCATTGAAACCGTACAAAACATTGACCTTGGGGAGCTTCCGAGCGTTTTGCCCATCTTGGCACTGCGCAATGCCGTGATTTTCCCGAACACTGTCATACCCATTCCCGTCAAAAGGGAAAAGTCGGTGAAGCTAATCAACGACGCATACAAGTCGAACAGGCTCATAGGAGCTGTGGCACAGAGAGATTACCACGTTGAGGATCCCACGAAAGAAGACTTGTTTGAAATAGGGACGCTTGTGCGGGTATTGAAAGTTTTAGAAAACCCAAATGGCTCATATACAGTCATATTACAAGGAATAAAGAGGTTTGAGATTGGCAATGTTGACATTACCGAACCTTATCTTATGGCCTCCGTAAAATATATTGATGACATTCTGCCGGAAAAAGGTGACAGGGATATGAAAATGTTGATAAAGAGCATTAAAAACTCTGCCATACATATAATAAGTCTCAGCCACCACATTTCATCTGATGCCATCGCTTCGATAAAGGATATTGAAGACCAGGACTTTATCGTCAACTTTGTAGCCACGAGCATAGATATTGAGGAGCCGCTCGACAAGATGCCGCTGCTCATTACAAACTCGCTCAAAGATCGTGCGATTATGCTGCTCGAGATACTCGACAAACAAATCGAGCTGATGAAGATTAAAGACGACATACAGAGGAAGGTCAAAAGCGACATAGATCAGCAACAGAGGGAGTATTACCTCAACAATCAGTTGAAGACCATCCAGGAAGAGCTTGGAATCGATTCTGACGACGAAGACATAGCCGAGCTACGGGAAGCTGCCGCAAAGAAACAGTGGCCGGAACACGCAGCCGCTGCGTTCGAAAAGGAACTGAAAAAACTTGAAAGGACCAATCCGAACTCTCCCGACTACAACGTGCAGTACAATTACCTGCAACTGTTCTTGGATCTTCCATGGAACGAGATTACAGAAGACAATCTCGATTTAAAATATGCCGAAAAGGTATTGGACGAGGATCATTTCGGGCTCGAGAGCGTGAAGGAGCGCATATTGGAATACCTTGCGGTGCTGAAGCTCAAGGGAGATATGAAATCGCCAATCCTCTGCCTTTACGGCCCTCCGGGTGTCGGAAAGACCTCCCTCGGAAAATCTGTCGCAAGGGCACTCGGCAGAAAATATGGCAGAATCTCGCTCGGAGGTCTGCACGATGAGTCGGAAATTCGGGGACATCGTCGTACATACATCGGGGCCATGCCGGGGAGAATCCTGGAAACAATCAAGAGGACAGGCAGTTCAAATCCCGTAATCATTCTCGACGAAATAGACAAGGTATCCAACGATTTCCACGGAGATCCGGCATCAGCACTCCTTGAGGTACTCGATCCGGAGCAAAACGGCGCATTCCACGACAACTATCTTGATGTGGATTACGACTTGTCCAAAGTGTTGTTCATCACAACGGCAAACAATATATCTACAATCCAGCCCGCCCTTCGTGACAGGATGGAGATGATAGAGATTTCGGGCTATCTCGCAGAGGAAAAAGTAGCAATTACACAGAAATATCTACTCCCCAAACAGCTTAAGGAACACGGACTTACAAAGAAAGACCTGAAGCTCGGCAAGAAAAGTATCGAACTTGTCATAGACGAATATACAAGGGAATCGGGAGTCCGCGGACTCGACAAGAAGATTGCAAAAATTGCAAGAATCACCGCAAAGAAGATTGCAATGGAAGAGGATCGCAACGTCACCCTCACTACGGAAGATATCAGAGCGTATCTGGGACTTCCTACCAATCATCACGATATGCAGAAAGGGAATGAGATGCCGGGAGTGGTCACGGGACTTGCCTGGACAGAGATGGGCGGCGAGATTCTATTCGTAGAGTGCAGCCTTTCGGACGGCAAGGGAGTTCTCTCATCGACAGGAAATCTTGGAGAAGTGATGAAAGAGAGTGCCACAATCGCATTCCAGTACCTCAAGGCACATCCCGAGCTCTTAGGGGTTTCCGCCAAAGATTTTTATGAGAAGGATTTCCATATCCACGTCCCCGAAGGGGCAATTCCAAAAGACGGGCCATCTGCAGGCATAACAATGACAACTGCCATTGCCTCAGCACTTTGCAAGAAAGCAGTCAAACAGGGAATCGCTATGACGGGAGAGATGACGCTCCGCGGAAAAGTGCTTCCCGTAGGCGGAATCAAGGAGAAGATTCTGGCAGCGAAAAGATCTGGAGTAAAGACGATTATCCTCAGCCGTGAAAACAAGAAGAACATAGAGGATATAAAGGAGATTTACATCAAAGGACTCGATTTCATCTATGTGGATACTGTTGACGAAGTAATCAAATACGCGCTTGACAATGGAAGTGGCAATTGAAAAATCGTGGAAGGAGATTCTCTCCCCAGAGTTTGAAAAACCATATTTCGAACAGCTCGTAAAATATCTTCACAGCGAAAAAGAGGCCGGAAAGAAGATTTATCCCCCCGGGAGCAAGATATTCAGGGCATTTGAACTCACCCCCTTCGACAAAGTGAAGGTTGTGATTCTCGGGCAGGATCCATATCACAATCCCGGGCAGGCGGAAGGGTTGTCTTTTTCCGTGCCGGCAGGAGTCACCCCTCCCCCGTCGTTGATGAACATCTATAAGGAGATTGAAACAGACCTTTGCGTAAAAATTGACGATAAGAACGGTTCTCTCGAAGGTTGGGCAAAGCAGGGAGTGTTCCTCTTAAATGCAATCCTCACGGTAAGGGCATCAGAGCCTACCTCGCACAGCAAGATTGGTTGGGAGAAATTCACGGATGCAGTCATAAAGGCCATCTCCGACAACCGCGAAGGGGTAATCTTTATGCTCTGGGGAAATTTCGCCAGAAACAAACGCGATTTGATTGACAAAGAGAAGCATTTCATCCTCGAAGCTGCTCATCCTTCGCCACTTGCAAGGGGGGCGTTTTTCGGATGCAGGCATTTCTCGAAGGCAAACAAAATACTCGAGGAACGAGGAGAAAGCGGAATTGATTGGACAATTTGATTTAAATGAATATCTTTGTCAAATTGTTTTGCAATTCGACTTAAAAGAAATGTCTGAAAGAATAGCATTGTTTCCCGGGTCGTTTGATCCTTTCACTCTTGGTCATCTGGATGTGCTCAAATCGGCACTTCTCCTCTTTGACAAGGTCATTATAGCCGTTGGATACAACAGTAACAAAAGCGGATTTCTCCCTCCCGAGAAGAGGGTTGAGATAATAAAGAAAGCAGTTGAGGGAATCCCTAATGTTGAAGTATGCTCTTTTATGGGACTCACCGTCGATTTCTGTCGCGAAAAGAAGGCCAGCATAATAGTCCGCGGACTCCGCACAACCACCGATTTCGAGCTTGAAAGCGTTATCGCACAGGCAAACAGGAAGATGGCACCGGAAATCTCTTCGATATTCATCCCTTCCGGACACGAATATTCGTTCATCTCGTCAACTGTGGTAAGGGACGTGCTTGCAAACGGAGGTGACGCAAAATGTTTCCTCCCCTCAAACATCAACATCAAGGATTATATGAGCAAGTAGATGAAATTGAGAAAGATAGCGATATTGTCATTGGCCCTGTGCTGTTTCTCTGCAATCGCACAAGATAAGGTTCACGCCTCCTTGACAAGCTATCTTGGCTCCATCGTTGGCCAGCCGG
>JABUTQ010000075.1 GCA_021443605.1 Bacteroidales bacterium
GTGCCGGTGGCTTTCTTTTCTCTTGAAATGTCTGAGACTCAGTTGGTAAAGCGTCTGCTTGTATCTGAAACAGGTCTTGAGTCAAAAAAGATCTGGGGCTCCAAGAAGTTCATCGACCCGCACGATTGGAATCAGTTCAACGACAGAATCGGCAAACTTATGAAAGCTCCGTTGTGGATAGATGACACCCCGTCGCTCTCCATATATGAGTTTCGTTCAAAAGCCCGCAAACTGGTCCATAATGCCGGAGTAAAGATGATTTTCATAGATTACCTTCAGTTGATGACCGGTCCTAAAGAGCTTAGGAGTATGCGAGAGCAGGAGGTCTCGTTCATCTCAAGGTCGCTCAAATCGATAGCGAAGGAGTTGAATGTCCCCATAATGGCCCTTTCACAGCTCAACCGTTCCGTTGAGACGCGCGGCGGAAACAAGCGCCCGCAGCTTAGCGACTTGCGTGAGTCCGGCGCCATTGAACAAGATGCTGATATCGTGATGTTTATCCATCGTCCGGAATATTTTGGAGTGGGGGATGATGCGAATCCTCCAGGATATACCCAGATTATTATCGCCAAGCACAGAAACGGCGAGGTGTGTGACGTTGAGATGAAGTTCATAGGCTCTGAAGTGCGGTTTGTGGATGCCAACGTCCGTTATGAGGATAAGGATTCCAGTATGAATGCTCAGGAACTTTACAATAGCGAACCAATACAAAATTATGACTTTTAATTTTTACAGATATTTTTCACGGAAACGCATTGCTATGGTGGCAATGGCGTTTTTGTTCACTGTTTGTGCCTCGGCACAGAATTTTCCATTCCAAGGTGGGGAAAAGCTTACGTTTACCATACACTACAAGTGGGGATTCAGCGCAGACGTCGGCACTGCGGCTTTTGAACTTCGGGAGTCGGAATACAACAATGTGCCGGCATACCATATTTTTGCTGATGCCAAGTCAAACGGCTTCTTTGACGGAATATACAAAGTAAGAGATACTTACGAGTCAAAGTTTGCAATGGATGACCTTCGTCCCCTTTGGTTTCACCGCACTGCGGAGGAGGGGAATAAATATACCGCCGAGAACGAGATGATTTTCTCGGACGGGGGAAAGACCATCCACACAAAGGTCGTAAAATCCACCAGACCGCCGGTTGACACTATTGCCCATACCGAAGAGGTTACCAGAGACCTTATGAATTTTTACTATTATCTGAGGACGATGGATTTGGAGAAACTCGAACAGAATGGCGAGCAATATTTTCTCGGCCTGCTTGACAGAAATATAATAATGGTGGGAGTCAGAGTGTTGCGTCACGAACAGAAGAAGATTTCCGGCATAGGCAAATTCAACACCGTTGTTGTGGGATTTAGGATGAAGTCGTACAAGCTGGACCAGGTGCAGGATGACGGCCGCTTTTCAATTGCCGATTCGGTCGGGGGAGAGAAGGACAGCATCATAATGTGGCTAACTGAAGACGAAAATCACCTTCCCGTATTTTTCTCCGCTCCTGTCACGATTGGCTCAATCAACGGAAGACTTTCTGCTTACGAAGGTTTGAAATATCCTCTTAATAGTTTGACAACCAAATAGTCATCCCTTGTGTTATGGCTGGGAGGAATATCAATCGTGTAGAGCACGAAGGGGTTGTAAAAGAGGTTGGAGAGAATGTCATAAAGGTCGAAATTGTCAGCAAGTCAGCCTGTTCGGCCTGTCACGCCAAGAGTATGTGCTCTATGTCGGACCAGAAGGAGAAAATCATTGAAATACCATATTCCATAGAGAGCCTTGTACAGGATATCAAACAGGGCGATAAGGTGAACGTCGTGCTTCAATCTTCGCTGGGATTGAAGGCGGTGTTTATATCTTATGTAATTCCGTTGATTATTTTAATGATTTTAATTGTAACTTTGCCAAAAGTGGGATTGGACGAGTTGATGACGGGCGTATGCTCCCTTGCCGGAGTTGCCGTCTATTATCTGTTTGTCCTCATGTTCCGCAATAAACTGGAAAGAATATTTACATTTTCTATAGAAAAACTTTAACTACGAAATGACTACTATCTACGTTACAGTTGTCTGTCTCACCATTATCGGTGTGATATTGGCGATTGTCCTCTATTTTGTGGCTCAGAAGTTCAAAGTAGAGGAAGATGAGAGAATCGATGTCGTAGAGGCTATCCTTCCGGGAGCAAACTGCGGAGGGTGCGGAAGCGCCGGATGCCGCGATTTTGCAACAAGGATTGTGAAGGCCCCAGAAATCGGTTCGTTGTTCTGTCCCGTTGGTGGTAACGACGTGATGAAGAAAGTTGCCGCTGCACTTGGGCGTGAAGCCGTGGAGCGTGAACCGCACGTCGCTGTGCTCCGCTGCAACGGAACCTGCGAGAATCGTCCCAAGACCAACAAGTTTGACGGCTATGCATCTTGTAAGGTTATGGCATCCCTTTACTCGGGGGACACCGCCTGCAAGTATGGATGCCTCGGTTGCGGTGATTGTGTGAATGCCTGCAAGTTCGGGGCTGTCAAGCTCAATCCTGAGACAGGGCTCCCTGAATTTGATGAAAATCTCTGTACGGGTTGTGGAGCGTGCTCCTCAGTTTGCCCCAAGGGGATTATCGAGATTCGTTCAAAAGGGCTGAAAAACAGGCGTGTCACTGTCCTTTGTGTCAACAAGGATAAGGGGGCGGTTGCCCGCAAAGCCTGCAAGGCTGCCTGCATCGGATGCGGCAAATGCCAGAAAGCTTGTCCTTTTGGAGCCATTACGGTAACGGACAATGTGGCCTATATCGATTGGAAGCTCTGCAAACTTTGTACGAAGTGCGTTTCAGAGTGTCCGACCGGGGCTATCCACAAGTTTAACTTCCCTGCACCGAAGCCGGTGGAGAAGCCGGCTGAAGAGGCTGTAAAACAGCCTGTTGCCGTAGAAAAACCGGCAGTTGCGGAAAATAATGGAAAGGGATGCTGATATGATTACATTCAAGATAGGCGGAACACATCCCGCAGACAGCAAGTTATCTGCTGAAGTGGCAATTGAAAAATTGCCTCTCGTAGAAAAGGTGGCCATCTCTATGGCTCAGCATCTTGGCGCTCCTGCAAACCCGATAGTTGCAAAAGGAGACAAAGTGCTCGTGGGCCAGGTGATTGGAGAGCCTTCTGCATTTATTTCAGGTTTTGTACATTCATCCGTTTCCGGTACCGTGTCGGCAGTTGAGCCGAGAGCGGACATCGCCGGCAATATGGTGATGCACGTTGTGATAGACGTCGATGGTGACGAATGGATGAGCACGATAGACCGCAGCGACAAACTCGTCACCGAAATTCCACAGACTCCGGAAGAGATTATCGCCAAGATAAAAGAGTGCGGCATCGTGGGGATGGGCGGCGCAACGTTCCCTACTCACGTAAAACTTTCTCCCCCTCCGGGCAAGACAGCCGAATTTTTGATTCTCAATGGTGCCGAGTGCGAGCCGTATGTGACTGCAGACGACCGCATTATGCGTGAAAAATCGTCGGAAATCGTCATCGGCGCCCTTATTATGATGAAGGCTCTCAAGGTAAACAAGTGCTATATCGGCATAGAGGAAAACAAACCCGCCGCCATTGCAGCAATGAAAAGCGCTGCTGCACCATATCCTACCGTTGAAGTAGTCACGATGAAGAAAAAATATCCGCAAGGTGGTGAAAAACAGTTGATTTATGCCGTCACAAAGAGAGCCGTTCCTTCAATGGGGCTCCCTATCGACACTGGTTGTGTGGTACAGAACGTGGCCACTTCTCTTGCCGTGTATGAGGCGGTTCAGAAAAATAAGCCTCTCTTTGAACGCGTGATGACAGTCACCGGAAAATGTCTTGACAACCGCAAGAATTTTGTGGTTCGTCTCGGCACTCCGCTCTCTGCTGTCATTGCAGCTGCAGGCGGGGCTCCCGAAAATGCCGCAAAATTCATCTCGGGCGGCCCTATGATGGGCAAGGCGGTGGTCAATCTCGAGGCCACAACTCAGAAAGGGTCGTCTTGCATGCTGATGCTCACCGCAGAGGAGACACTTCGCGGCAAGGAGAGCAACTGCATCCGTTGCGGCAAGTGTACGGACGCCTGCCCTATGGGGCTCGAACCATATCTCCTCAACAAACTCTCCCGTGCAAAGCTGTACGATGAGCTTGAGGCAAACAAGATATACGATTGTATAGAGTGCGGATGCTGCCTGTATACTTGCCCGGCAAACATTCCGCTTCTCGACGTTATCAGAATTAACAAGGCTGAGGTAATGAAGATTATGCGCAGCCGTCCTAAAAAATAGTGGAGGATATAGAAATGACACAAATGATTGTTTCCCCTGCTCCGCACATCCATAGCGAAAACAGCACAAGGAGGCTTATGAGGGATGTCCTCATTGCTCTTGCCCCGGCGATGCTCGTTTCGGTATATTTCTTCGGCTGGTCTGCACTCAAACTGCTCGTTTGCGGTGTGGCGGCTTGTGTGCTGACGGAATACCTCATCCAGAAATTCATACTCAAGACCACCATCACAATCTGCGATTGCAGTGCCGCCGTGACCGGTGTCCTGCTCGCCCTCAACCTTCCCCCCGCATCACCCTGGTGGCTTGTGGTTTTGGGAAGCGTGGTGGCCATAGGTGTTGCCAAGATGACTTTCGGCGGTCTTGGTCAGAACATTTTCAATCCTGCTCTCGTGGGGCGCGTTTTCCTCCTTATCTCATTCCCCGTATTGATGACTGCCTGGGCAACTCCAGCTTCGTGGTTTGGTGTAGATGCCTTCTCCGGAGCCACTCCTCTCGGTGTTATCAACGAGGGATTGAAAAACGGACAGACTGTAAGCGAGATTCTCGCCGCTAACCCTTCACTCACTCCCGGCCAGATGCTCTTTGCCAGCGTGGGCGGTTCGATGGGAGAGGTATCAGCAGTGGCGCTTTTGATTGGTTTTATCTATCTCCTTGTCCGTAAGGTGATTAAAGCCACAATTCCTGTAACAATCCTTGCAACTGTGGCTGTGATGACAGGTATCTTCAACCTCTGCAATCCCGAGGCTTATACAGGTCCGGCATTCAACCTGCTTACCGGCGGTGTGCTTCTCGGATCGATATTTATGGCAACCGACTATGTAACCTCTCCGATGAATTTCAAAGGGCAGATTATCTTCGGTGTGGGTATCGGTGTTCTCACCGTCCTCATCCGTTACTTCGGATCTTATCCGGAAGGTGTCTCATTCGCCATTCTCATTATGAACTGTGCAGTTCCCCTGTTGAACAAAATCAAGCCGACAAGATTCGGAAAGGAGGCAAAATAATGGCAAAGAAATCGTCTTTCGTTAACATGGTCGTTGTGCTCGGGCTTGTCTGCCTGATATGCTCTGCACTTCTCGGAGCCGTATATGTAGTGACGGAGGCTCCTATTGCAGCCGCAAATCTTGCAAAGACCAATCAGGCTATCAGTGAGGTGGTTCCGGCATTTGACAATGTGCCTTCCGATGAAAAGTTCACCGTCAGTGTCGGGGGCAAGGAGTATCTCGTCTATCCCGCTAAGGCACAAGGTGCAGTTTCAGGATATGCTGTCGAATGCAGCGTTATCGGCTTTGGCGGTCCTGTCAAGATAATGGTTGGCTTTGATGCTGCCGGGAACATCTATCACTCATCAGTGATATCACATTCGGAAACACCTGGTCTCGGTGCCAAGATTTCCGACAATTCTCAGGGTAATTTCCGTGAGCAGTTCAAGGGAAAGAATCCCAAAGATTATAAATTGAAGGTTAAGCAGGATGGTGGCGACGTTGATGCAATCACTGCATCCACAATCACTTCCAGAGCCTACACAAGTGCAGTCAAAGAGGCTTGCGATGTGTTTGATGCAATAGCTGTAAAGGCAGGGGAGGGCCAAAGCAATGAGTAAATTAGGTCTTATCACCAAGGGTATCATTAAAGAGAATCCAACTTTTGCCCTTGTTTTGGGAATGTGTCCCACACTTGGTACCACCACTTCGGCGGTCAACGGACTCGGAATGGGAGTTGCCACAATGTGTGTGCTCATTCTCTCGAATATGGTAATTTCCGCAATTGCAAAAGCAATTCCGGACAAGGTGCGTATCCCGTGCTATATTGTTGTGATTTCGGCTTTTGTAACTGTGGTTCAGCTCCTTATGCAGGCTTATCTGCCATCGCTCTACGAGACTCTCGGTCTGTTTATCCCTCTGATTGTGGTTAACTGTATCGTTCTCGGGCGTGCCGAGGCATTTGCAAACAAAAACTCCGTTATCGACTCTGCCTGTGACGGTATCGGTATAGGATTGGGCTTCACACTCTCCCTTACCATTATCGGTCTTGTACGCGAGCTTCTCGGTGCAGGTACTTTCTTCGGTATGAATCTCATCTCAGGAGATGGAATGCTCATCTTCGTCCTTGCTCCCGGCGCGTTCCTCGTGCTTGGTTATATGATGGTGATTATTAAGAAGTTGACATCTAAAAAAGCGTAAGTTATGGAATATATATTGATTATCATATCGGCCGTATTCGTCAATAATATCGTCCTTTCCCAGTTCCTCGGAATCTGTCCGTTCCTCGGCGTTTCCAAGAAAGTGGGCACGGCAATCGGAATGTCGGCTGCCGTCACATTTGTGATGGCCCTTGCGACTTGCGTTACATATCTGCTTCAGTATTATGTACTTGTTCCACTCGGAATCGAGTTTATGCAGACAGTCAGCTTTATCCTCGTGATAGCCGGCCTCGTGCAGATGGTGGAGATTATCCTCAAGAAGATCAGTCCGTCGCTCTATCAGGCTCTCGGAATCTTCCTTCCGCTGATTACCACAAACTGCTGCGTGCTCGGCGTTGCCTTGATGGTTGTCCAAAAACAGTTCACTTTTGGTGGTGAAGCCCACATGCTCGGTCTTGGAGAGAGCGTGATATTTGCAGTGGCTTCGGCAATCGGTTTCGGTCTTGCAATCTCCTTGTTTGCAGGTATTCGTGAGCAATTGGAGCTCAGTGATGTGCCCAAATCTTTCCGTGGCATTCCCATCGCGCTGATTACCGCCGGCATTATGGCGATGGCGTTTATGGGATTCTCAGGACTCGTATAATTAATTGATTTAAGCCGCTATGGAATTCTCTCTGCCGGGAGTTTTCATAGCGGCTTAATTATCTGATTATCAAACTTGTTTTAATGAAAAATCTGAAAGAGATAGAGGCCCTGGTGATGCAGGGCAATCTAACTGAGGCGTATGATGAGCTTACGGCATTTCTCGCAAAGGACGGCCAAAATGCGTCGGGGTGGTTTATGCTTGGAAACATTTACCGCCGCAAAAACCAGTGGGAAGATGCCATAAATGCCTACAACAAGGCAAAATACTATAATCCAGAAGGGCCTGCCGATGCTGCAATCGAATCTGTATATGAAAAAATCAGGTCTATAAGGAGCGTGATAGATTCGTTATCCTAATCCTCCAATCTTATCACTATCGGAAGGTGGTCCGAATATCCGCCTATGAATTTGTAACCGCGATACGTTCCGAAAGGGAAGGCCCGTCTGAGCATAAACTTACGGCGGAAAATAATAGCGTTGTGTTTGTCTTCCATTTGCGTGAGTTTCAGCCCTTTACAATCTCTTACAAGGTTGCGGCTCACGATGATGTTGTCATAAAGTGTCCATTTCCTATAGTGGAGGCTTGATCCTTGTCCCGCATCCATCAAATCCCAGAAAGGATTGTAGAAATCGTTTTCTCCAACTTCCGATATCTTCTTTTTTGCGCGCAGCTTTTCCGTAAGCGATGCATCGCATGGGCGGTCATTCATATCTCCCATCACAATAATCTTTATGCCGGGATATTTCTTGACTATCTCACGGGAATGATTATATACGGTTTCCGCTCCTGCTCTCCGAAATCCATCCGAAACCCCGACCCCCTTGCGGCGGGAAAGGAAGTGACACACGTAAAAACAAAACATCTCACCTTTCAATAATCCCCTGACATAGAGCATATCACGGCCGATATATTCCCTACCGCTTCTGAGCACCGGTTTCACGGGGGCGCTTTCCATAAGCTCAAAAAGAGCCGGTCTGTAAAGAAAAGCCACGTCCACACCGCGTGCATCGTTAGATTCGTAATGGACGAATTTGTACCCGACGTCGGCTATTCGTCTTTGCGACACAAGGTCGTTCAATACGGTGTCATTCTCGATTTCGGACACTCCGATGACAGCGGGAAATCCCCCTTTCATCTCTGAAATGGAGGCGATTACGTCTGCGAGATTGCTCAACTTCTTCCGGTACTTGTCCGGTGTCCAGCGCTTCGAGCCGGCGGGTGTGTATTCGTCGTCGTCCGTATTGGGATCGTCAAGGGTGTCGTACAGATTATCCAGATTGTAAAAGACTATGTTTGTAGCCATATCTTGTATGTTTTTACAAATTTAGCAACTCCCGACGAATAAGATGGTGAATGGATTGAGAAAAATGATTATTTTTGCCATAGCAAGCAGCAAAATGCCTGAAAAATGCATCTTTTTAATGTATAAAAGAGTAAACACGTCATCAATGAAAAGATATTTATTTACAGTATTGTCATTTTCCATCCTGCTTTCCTTTACGGGGTGTTACCAATCACAAAAGAAGGAGATAGACGATATTGCCTCGAGAGTAAGTGCTCTCACAGAATTATGTAAGGAGTATAATTCTAATTTACAGGCTCTTAGCACCGTTTTATCTGCCTACGAAAATTATGATTACATCTCCAGCATTAGTAAGATTTCTACAGGTTCGGGAGGATATGCAATCAACTTTCTAAAAGGGGGGACTATCACCATCTATAATGGAACGAGCGGAAAGGCTCCGATTGTAAACACAAAGTTAGACACCGACGGTCAATACTATTGGACTGTACAGTATTCCGGCGGTGAAGCGCAATGGCTTCTTGACGAGAATGAGAATAAAGTACAAGCGGTTGGATCTGTGCCAACACTGAAGATTACAGAAGGATATTGGTATGTATCATACGATTCCCAGTCCTGGTATCGTTTGGGCAAGGCTGATGGCGACAATGGCGACCCATTGTTCAAAGAAGTGTTCGTCGGTTCCGGTTATGTACTTTTTTACCTATGGGGCGGATCTGAATTGAAAATACCGATGTCAGTGAAATATACGGAACTCATCAATCAAATCGCCAAGACAAATGAAAACTCTGAGACCCTTCGGACTCTTTTGTCAAAGTTGGAAAACAATCTTATGTACATCGAGGATGTGGAGCGTTTTGAGGATTCCGATTCAAAAGGTTACAAGGTTTATTTCTCCGATGGAGACCAAATCGTCATTTATGACTGGGAGGGGAGCAATGTCCCTGTGATATCAATGAAGCGATATTCAGATGGAAAGTATTATTGGACGGTTACTGTAGCCCCTGGTGAGGAACCTGTCTGGATTTTAGATAGTTACGGATATAAGGTGTCTGCCGAGGAAAGCAACGTGTCAATCCCCGAAGTGGTGGTGAAGACGGATAAGGACAATCAACTCTATTGGGCGGTGGTGAATGCTCGGGACACGACTTTCATATTGGATTCCGACAAACAGAAAGTGTTGGCAAAGCACGGCACAGGTGCCACTTTCTCAATGGTTGACAACAGTTCCGACGAATATTTCAAAATTCTCTTGACAGACGGGACTTCCCTCCTCTTTGCCAAGAAATATACTTTCGAATTCGAATATTTCCCCGGTACCATTGAGAAAGATAAATACGTCGATATCAAATTTACTCTCTACGGTGGGGACGAAAACATTGACTATATGGTCGTTTGCCAGGGAGACGTCACTGCTGCCATATATCCAGACAGTGGAGGCTCCGGTGGGGTACTGAGAATATATGGCAAAGAAGTATGTGATACCGGCAAAGTTATGGTCATTGCGTATGCCGATAACAATTCCGTTAAGGTTGCCGTGAAGACAATACGTGTAAAAGTTGTATAAGGAGGCGGAAATGAAAAATACCAGAAGATTTTTAATTTGGAGCGCGATAACTCTTGTGGGCTGTATTTCAATCTCTTGCAGTGGAGATTTGGATAGCGAGATAGATATTCTCAAGCGAAAGCTCGATTCATTGGAAGAGAAATGTTCGACAATCAATACCAATATAAAATCTCTTCAGGAGATGGTTGCAAAGATGGAGTCCTGCATCTATATCACCTCCATAAGGGAAATTACGCAAGGCCGGGAAGTTGTCGGATACAAGATTATGTTCTCTGATGGGGAAATAATTCAATTCACAAACGGCACGAACGTAAGCGATCCGGTTGTCGGACTCAAACAGTGGACAGATGGTCTCTACTATTGGACGGTCAACTATGGTGGAGAAACTGAATTTGTATTGGATGAGTTCGGTCAGATGGTGACCGCCACCGGTTCTACGCCCGAGCTTAAAATTGAAAATGGATATTGGATGATTTCATACGATGGAGTCGTGTGGAACAAGCTGGGCAAAGCAGAGGGGGAATCCGGAAAATCTTTCATCAGCGAAATAGCAGATTCCTTGTCATATTTCAAAATCACCTTCGTCAGCAACGAGGTGATGAGAGTCCCCTCCTGGGCATATTACGAACAGCAGAAGAGTCAGTTTGACAAGTTGAACAGCGACCTTGCCACACTGCAGGCACTGTATGACGCCATAAAGGACAACGTCTATCTTTCTTCCGTGATTCCGGTGAAGGACAACGATGGCACGGTTATGGGGTACAAATTCAAATTCTCTGATGGAAAGGAATTTACGGTTAATAATGCTGTTCCCGGGAACTGCTCTGTGGAAATCCGGACAGATACGGATGGCAAGATGTACTGGCAAATGACATACCCGGATGGGACTCAAAAATGGATTCTCAACAGTTTCGGCCAGAAACTTGAAGCCAATCCCCAGGCGGCAAAATCTCCGACATTCGGGATAGAGCGCGACACGGACGGCAATTACTATTGGATGGTATCATACGAAGATGGGGTGTATTCATGGATTTTTGATGAGAGTGGCAAGAAGGTGGCTGCCTCATCAAATTCCCCTTCAGTTTTCAGTGACATTGCTATAAAAGACGATTACGTTGAGTTCTCTGTGCAAGGTGGTACCAAAATTTCCATGCCGAGATATCCATCGATTATAATTGAGGCTCCGGAATCGCTTTCAATCAAGGAAGGAAAGAGTGTGAACGTCAATTTTACCATAAAGAACGCAAAATCTATTTTGGAAGTTGCCGCCATATCGTCTGATGACTTTGTTGCCACAATTTCCAAAAGACAATATAATGCAAGCTCCAAAACTATGACGGGTGTGATTACCTTGGATGCGCCCAAGTCTTTCACGACAACCTCTTCTAAGCTGTTGCTTCTTGTTTCAGATGGAGTCGGTCACATTCAAAATTACTTAATTTCAATTGTTTGCGAAAAATGATGAAGAGAAATTATTTCATAGTTGCAATTCTCTCCGCACTTCTGACATTGTCCGGTTGTGCCAATGATTTGAAATCCAATCTTGAAGATTTGCGAAATCAGATTAAGGAGATAGAAACGACAGTTAAGAATCTCAATACCCAGATTTCTGCAGTCCAGGTAATTGTAGATGCCGTAAGGTCAAACAATCTGATATCTTCCGTTACTCCGGTCGGAGGTGACAAGAATAAGCCTGACGCCTACCTGTTTACCTTTGCCAACGGCACTTCGATTACCATTTGGAACGGACAGGATGGAAATACTCCGATACTTGGGTTGGGTGTGTATGATGATAAATATTACTGGACCGTAAAAGGTGAGGACGGCACGGTGCAGTGGCTCAAGAACAGTCTCGGCCTTAGAGTCAGGGCTTCCGGCATCACTCCCAAGATGAAAGTGGAAGACGGATATTGGTGGCTCTCGTACAACGATGGGAGCACCTGGACCAAACTGCAACCGGCAACCGGCAACGACGGAATTTCATTTTTCAAGAGGGTTGACATCTCCCATTCCGACTATATCATAATAGAGACTTCTGAGGGGTATCTGTTCAATATTCCGACTGTGGAAGCTTCCAATATGGTGGAGACATTTTGCAAAAAGATAAACAACAATGTCAAGGCGGCCGAAGCGATACTTGCCGGCATAGATACCACTATGTTTGTCGAGTCTGTCAGCGAGATAGTGTCGGAGGGGAAGGTTGAAGGGTATTCCATCATTATGAAGGGTGGAAAGGAATTCAAGATTTACAATGGTAAGAGTATTGATGTCCCCTTTGATATGATTGCAAAGAAAGATTCGCAGGACAACAGATATTATTGGGCATATAAGACTGAGAATGACAAGGATTACGTATGGCTGACAGACAGTGCAGGGAATAAAATTTCGGCTGTTCAAGATTCCGGAAATCCTCAGCTCAGTGCAAAGGATTCACTCGGAATATATTATTTTACAGTAAGTTATAATGGAGTTGATTATAATTGGCTGAAAAATGCAAAAGGTGAGAAAATACGCGCTTCCGGTTATGACGGAAACAATATTTTCAAGTCTGTCGAGATAAAAGACAATGGAGTGGTACTTACCCTTGGAAACGACCAGGTTGTGACACTTCCTCTGTACAGGGAGCCGTTGACTTATATCTCCGTGACTGCGCCGGAGTCTGTTTCTGCCGGTGGTGTAGGAAAGTGCGATATAGAGATTGTGAATTTGATATCGGGTACCAAGGCAGACGCAATAGGTTTGAATGGCGTGGTGGTGACCTCAGTCGGTGAAGATGGATTGTATTTCACAGTGCCTGAAGGTGCTACCGGTATTGCAACGATACTCGTATTTGCCACTTGGGGGCAAAACACAATTATGAAAGTCATTGAAATCCCCATCGTGGCAGCTTCTTAGTAAAATACAGATTGTAAAATGAGCGAAATTAGAGACGTGAACCTCTGGGAAGAGGGGGAACGCAAGATTGAATGGGTGAAGGCGCATATGCCTCTGCTCAATATGATAGAAGAATTATTCATTGAAGAACAGCCGTTTAAAGATGTAAAGATAGGCCTTTCGGTACATCTTGAAGCAAAGACCGCATATTTGTGCACCGTGCTTGCCGCCGGTGGAGCACAGATGTTCGTTACCGGCAGCAACGTTTTGTCAACCCAAGACGATATCGCCGCTGCACTCGTGCGCCGTGGAATGAATGTCTTTGCGTGGCATGCCGCAACGGAAGAGGAGTACGACCATCACCTTCGTTGTGTGATAGAGGCTGCCCCGAATATCATCATAGATGATGGGGGAGATTTGGTGCATCTTATCCACACGGAATATCCACAGAACATTTCCGAAGTGATTGGAGGATGCGAGGAGACTACGACCGGCATCAACCGCCTTATCGCAATGGCGCAGCGTGACGAGCTCAAGTTCCCTATGGTGATGGTAAACAATGCCAACTGCAAGTATCTGTTTGACAACAGATACGGCACAGGCCAGAGCGTATGGAACGGCATCAACCGCACCACAAATCTGATTGTGGCAGGAAAGAACGTGGTGGTGGCAGGATATGGATGGTGCGGAAAAGGAATCGCAATGAGGGCAAAGGGGCTTGGTGCTTCCGTGATAGTTACCGAGGTGGATCCGATTCGTGCCCTTGAAGCGATGATGGATGGTTTCAAGGTGATGCCAATGGGCAAGGCCGCTCCACTCGGAGATTTATTCGTGACAGCAACGGGATGTTGCGACGTTATCACAAAAGAGCATTTCAATGCTATGAAGAATGGCGCAATCTGCTGTAATGCAGGCCATTTCAATGTTGAGGTCAGTATCCGTGACTTGGAGAGCATTGCAAAGGAGCATTTCGAGGCTCGAGCCAATATAGAAGGATACCGGCTTGAAAACGGAAACGTGATATACTTGATAGGAGAAGGCCGATTGGTGAACCTTGCCGCCGGAGACGGCCATCCTGCAGAGATTATGGATATGAGTTTCGCAATTCAGGCGCTGAGCGCAAACTATCTGGTGCGTAACCGAGGCAAGCTCCCCGCAACCGTACTCCTTGTGCCTGAGGAGATTGACAAGTACGTTGCAGAAAAGAAGCTTGAAACTATGGGCATCGGCATAGACCATCTTACGGCAGCCCAGCGTGAATATTGCCAAAGCTAAGGAAGATGAAGTATAAGCATATTATTTTTGACGTGGACGGCACTTTGCTCGATACGTTTGCAACAGGGGTCGGTTCGCTGCAACTTACTCTCAGAGAGGAACTTGGTATCGAGCGCTCTTTGGACTCTCTCAAACATTATTTCGGGATTCCGAGTTTTATGACAGTTAAGGAATTTCCGTTTGACGATGAGGTGAAGGGGCTTGAAAAGTGGGAGAAAAATTACAATAAGATGGCTCACCTCATCACTCCATTCGAGGGAGTTGTGGATATGCTGGCACGGCTTCACAATGAGGGGTACAAGCTTGGGGTGCTCACTTCCCGCAGTCTGTATGAATTTGAGAAAGATCCCAGAATGGCTGCCTGGTTGCCCATATTCAGTTGTGTGATAACTTCGGCAGATTCCGAAAAGCACAAGCCGGATCCTGCTCCGATGGAGGCCTATATGAGAAAATCGGGCGCATTGCCATCTGAATGTCTGTATATTGGCGACGGAATCGTTGATAGCCAGTGTGCCGAAAGGGCAGGGGTGGATTTTGTCCTTGCCGACTGGAAAGGCTTCGGCAACGATATTCCGGCGCTTGCGGTCATGCGCTCTGCCGAGGATTTGTTTGCTTTCTTGGAATCAGCTTCTTAGTGCAATGAGATCCTTCAGGCTAAAGCCCTCAGGATGACGAGTCCGTCATTCTGAGCGA
>JABUTQ010000419.1 GCA_021443605.1 Bacteroidales bacterium
TCGAACTGAACAATCTGCTGAAAAATCGTCCTTACAGGGAATCTATGTTGCAGGATTACGGGCGGTTGCGGGAAGTGCTCGGAGGCAGAGGCGCATCGGAGAAAATTGCAAGAAAAATGATAGAATCACTATGAAATTACATATCTACAAATATCACGGAGCAGGGAATGATTTCGTGATAATCGACAACAGGTCCGGAAATATCAATCTTACAGACGATGATGTCAGGTTCTTGTGTCACAGGCGTTTCGGAGTGGGAGCTGACGGCCTTATGCTCCTTGGCAGTGGCGAGGGATGCGACTTTACGATGCGATACTTCAACTCCGACGGCCCGGAGGGGACGATGTGCGGGAATGGCGGGCGCTGCATTGTGGCATTTGCATCGCTGATGGGGATAAAGAAGTTTGAATTTCAGGCGATTGACGGCTATCATCGTGCAGAAATCCTTTCGCAGGAGGGAAACAGGAGTCTCGTTCGGCTGAAAATGAGGGATTTGGATTCCGTCACTAAATTCCCGGAGGGATATTGCCTTGATACCGGCAGCGACCATTTTGTCCTTTTTGTGGATAACGTGGCCGATATGGACGTATTTCACGAAGGGTGCAAGTGGAGGCACGACTCCCGTTTCCCCGCCGGTACCAACGTAAACTTTGTGCAGGACCTCGGAAACGAGCTGTTTGTGCGAACTTTTGAGCGCGGCGTCGAGGATGAAACCCTTGCCTGCGGCACAGGTGTTACCGCTTCGTCTATTTCGGCATACCTTGCCGGCTCAAAGTCATACACTCGTGAAATGGTAAATGGTAAAGAGCATATCAAGTTCAATATCAAAGCTTTGGGTGACAATCTCTCCGTTGATTTTGTCCATATCGGAAAAGAATCTTTCCGTGATGTTTATCTCACCGGCCCAGCCACTCTTGTCTTTGAAGCAGACATTGAAATCTGAACAGCTTCTTAGAAAAAGAAAAGTCCCGAAACCGCCGTCTCGGGACTTCCTCCTGAATGGCTACAGGAGAGGAATCAACTTAAATAACCTAAAACAAACTAATAGCCGGGATTCTGAATCATATTCGGATTGGCATCTATTTCTCTTTTCGGAATCGGAAGAACTATCTTATAATAGTCCCAATCAAAGACCATAGCCTCTTCGGCAGCGAAATGGCGTGTCTTTGATATTTTAGAGTCTTTTATGTCTATTCTTGTGACTGTCTGTCCGTTACGCAAGATATCGTACATCCTGTGTCCCTCGTCCACGAGCTCTCTGCGGCGTTCATCCAATACTCTGTCGAGGGTTATGGTTGTCCCTTTTACGCTCTTTGCCGGATTCGCCCTGCTTACTATGGCATCGAGATATTTCACAGCCTTGTCATTGTCGTTACATTTCACGGCAGCCTCGGCAGCAATCAGATAAACTTCAGAAAGCCTTATCAGAGTTACGTTGGCATCCATTATATCTTTGTCGCCCTGAGGCTGGTACTTGTTTACATAGGCATATTTCTTTCCGTCAAAGCTCAGGAGTTTGAGGCGCACATCGTCGGGGTCTTCGAGAAGGAAATGGTAGAAAGAAACGGTGATACACATATCGTCATATCCATCGTATGAACTCAAGCGTCCCATAGTCTCCTTGCCCTGGCTCTCTTCGGGGGTGATAACCATCTCAAAGAGCACTTCGCCCGGATTCGAAGCACTTGCCTCATTTGCCCAAGCTGTGGGATACTCCTTGTTAGTCCACAATTTCCATCCCCCTTTCTCAGCTCCGGTAATTGCAGCTTCTGCCATCTCCAAAGCCTTGGTGTTGTCGTTTTTATAGAGATATACGCGGCTCAGCAGGCTCATTGCAGCCCACTTGTTGATTTTACCCTTAATAAATTTGTCTGAGAGGAGAGTTATACTGTTTTCAAGGTCTGTAATGACTGCGGCATAGCACTCCGCCACCGTATTGCGGGACGGTTTTGCATTTATTCCGGAAAGTTCCTTGACGATGGGGACTCCGAGTGATGATCCATTGTCTTTTGTGTAGGGGTATCCGAAAATTCGAGTCAAATCGAACAGTGCCATTCCGCGCAACGCAAGTGCCTGACCTACAAGGTCATTCTTATAAGATTTCTGGTCGTCGGTAATCTGAATCTTTTCAATCTGGTTCAGAATCATATTTGAATTCTGTATGATGAAATAGAGATAAGACCAGTGCGAGCTCGGCCCGTTGTCCTTCGTGAAATTGAAACGGTAGTAGTCTCCGGTCCTTTTAGATTCGCTGACGGCCTGCATGTCATCTCCACGCACGTCTCCGTAATAAACAAGCCTGCCGGTATAAGCATCGGAGCTTCTCATCTTGTCGTATATACCGTTCAGGGAATATTCCGCTTCGGAGAGCAGTTTTACGCTCTCTTCGGTGAGAACGGCATTGGAAGGCTGCAAATCCAGCCAATTGTTTCCGCAAGAGGTTGCCATAAAGATGGTTACCAAAAGCAATGTATGTTTTATTGTCTTCATATTCAATGCATTAAGAATTTAGAAACTTATATTTAGACCAAATGTCACTGTCTTGAGAGGAGGGGTTCCCCAAATTGCAGTTCCACCTTTTACTGCCTCGGGATCGTAATAATCGTATGCTGCCCATGTGAGGAGGTTGTTTGCAGAGGCAAAGAAGCGCACATTGCTGATTTTTACTTTGTTTACCCAATTTTTCGGAAGACTTACACCGAAGGTGATGTTTTTCAGCCTTATGAAGTCGGTGCTGTTGACGCATCTTGAAGTGCGGTAGTCGCTCATTGCTACGTCCGGGCTTTCGATGAAGATTTCGTATTTGGCCTTGTCACCCGGCTTTTTCCAGTTGTCGAGATAATAGGCGGGTATGTTCGCTTCGAGGTCGTCTCCGCCGTGGTCGGTCTTCTGAGTCCAGTTGTCGAAAGAGTATCCTCCAAACTGGAATCCAATCATAAAGCTGAGGTCAAACCACTTGTAAGAGAGTGAGTTGGTGAGGCCTCCGATGAGATCTGGATCGGCATTCTTATACAATATGCGATTGGCTTTAGCTGGATTTTCGGTCACTTCCTTGATATAGCTTCCGTCACTTGCCAAATCATTTGTATAGAATTGCGGAGCACCTGTATCGGGGTTGATTCCGGCAAATTCATACACATAGAAAGTACGGTATGGATACCCTACCTTTCTTATCTGTGTGCCGCTGATGATTTCAGTTTGGTCTCCATCGAGGGTGAGAATCTTGTTTTTGTTGTGGGACAAGTTGAGAGAAGTGTTCCAGGTGAAATCCTTTGTTGAGAAATTCAGGCTCTTGATTTCCAGTTCCACTCCGCGATTGAACACTTCGCCCACGTTCATAAGGTAGCTGCTGAAACCTGTCGTCATCGACACAGGGCAATCCAATAGGAGGTTCTTCGTGTGTCGTGTATAGTATTCGAAAGTCACGTTCAACCTCTTGAACAACTCGAAATCGAGTCCGAGGTTGAGGTTGTAGTTGGTTTCCCACTGGAGTTTTTCATTGGCAATCTGTGAAAGGACGATTCCCGGCTGACCGAGAAATGCGCTTGTCACGGAGCTGAGTCCCATATATCCGTAGAAAGCAGATGGTAAAGTACCATTCACACCGTATGATGCACGAACCTTAAGATCTGATAACCAATTCTTTGTTCCTGCCATAAACTCTTCGTTTCCAATTCTCCATGCTCCCGATACAGACCAGAACTTGCCCCATCTGTGGTCTCTGTGAAGCTTTGAACTTCCGTCAACCCTGAAACTGCCGCCGAGATAATATTTGTCGTTGAAGTCGTAGTTAAGACGTAAAATGTATGATACCAATCTCGATCTCTTGTCGGTGCCGTCAATCGATTCGAGTGTGGTACCATTGCCGATGGCCTGCTTGAACGGAGTTGCGAAATTGTATTTTGACGCATAGAGGTAATCTGAGTAGCGGTCATCAATCTCGTAACCTGCCAGAGCATCGAAATGATGTCTGTTCACTTCAAACTTATAGGAGAGCTGGTTGGTCCAAACAAGTTTTTGCAATTCGTTGTAAGATTTTGCAAGTCTGCCGTTTACGTCATCTCCGTTTGATGTGCGGGGATCCCACCAGTTGAGCCCTTTCGTGTTGGTAATGTCGTAACTGAGAGTGGTCTTGAATTTGAGATTCTTTATAAATTCAAAATCTGCGTATATGGTGTTGAAAGTACGCATCACCTTCTCTTTTTCGTAGTCGTAAGTGGCCGAAAGGAGAGGGTTTCTGTCGGAGTTTCTGATAAAATCCCTGTTCCAGGATCCATCTTTGTTATAGATTGGATCCGAGGGGACAACGCAGTTTCTGGATGCGTAGAATGGAGCTGTGTAGGATGTTCCTTCACTGTAAACATCCTGATTTACAACGGCAAACAGGATATTTGCACCTACTGTGAGCATTTTGGTTGCCTTGTAGTCCACATTCAACCTCCCGGTGATGCGGTCGAGGGCGCTCCTGTTGGAAATACCATCTTGTATGAGATAGGAGAGGGATGAGTAGTATGAAAACTTGTCGCTGCCGCCGCTAACGGAGAGTTCATAGTTTTGGTGGCTGCCTCTCTTGAACAGAATCTTGTCCCAATCGATATATCCGCACCAGGGGACAGGAGCATAATTGTCAATCTCGTCATCGGCGTATGCAATGGCTTCTTCTTCGGAATCGCCGTCGCGCAAAGCACCGTTTTTCAGTGCGTTGTAGATATATTCACGCCTCTGTTCACCATTCATAACGGGGCGGTACTGCATTGCGAAATCAGAAAATCCCCAGTCTGCCTTGAGATTGAATTGAGCCTTTCCGCTCTTTCCCCGTTTCGTATTGATGATAATCACTCCGTTTGCAGCCCTTGAGCCGTAGAGAGAAGCGGCAGCCGCATCTTTGATTATTGTCATACTCTCTATATCGGAGTTGTTGATTGTTGACATAATGTCCAATCCCGCATCCGATCCCATTGAGCTGACTGAGCCGGAAGCGACTGGTATTCCGTCAATTACATAGAGTGGACTGTTGCCTGCATTGAAAGAGCCCATTCCGCGGATGTTTACCTCGGTCGAAGCGCCGGGCTGTCCTGATGCCGAGCTGAACTGCACACCCGCCACACTTCCCTGGAGATTCTCCTGGAAGGAGACAACGGGAATGTCCTTGAGTTTGTCGGCCTTCAGATTTGAAGCAGAACCGGCGTATGCCGACTTTTTGAAAGTACCGTATGCGGTGATGACAAGCTCGTCTATCAGCTGTGCATCCGCAGCGAGGATAATATCCTGGTTTTGTCCGCTGTTGATTTTAGTGTTCAATGCTTTGAATCCCAAACAGCTGATTTCCACCGGTGTATTTTCGTTCTCTATTTGAAGCGAGAAACTTCCGTCAATGCCGCTGACCGTTCCTTGGATTGTCTTTCCGGTACCATTTTTTACGATGATGTTGGCTCCGATGATTGCTACTCCGCTTTCATCCAAGATAATTCCGGTTGCAATCAGAGGTGTTTGCTCTTTTTTCTTGGCGGGTTGGAGCTCTGTTGCGGCAGTGTATCTGCTGATTGTGATTGTCTTGTTGCCGATCTCGTAAAAGAGGCCGTTTTTGACCACAAATGAGTCAAGAACTTTTTCAAGCCTTTCGTTTGTCACATCTATGGCTCCAATTTTTACCGATTTGATATCGTCGGTGCTATAGACGAAATCGTAATTTGTTTGTTTGTGAATTTCCCACAACAGCTCTCCGAGAGTCATCTCTTTTGCCTTGATGGTCACTCGACTCTCTTTGGACGGCGTCTGATAGTGGGAAGCTTGCAGGTCGGTTCCGAACAGCAGAATTGCCGATGCAATGAGGATTACAATCGGCACTCTGCTTCGAAAATTTTCAGTTAATAGGTTAAGCTTCATGAGTTACAGGTATTAAATTAGTTATAAAAATGATAGTAATTGTTGTGCTTTTTTACATTCACTTTTCCCGTGGCGGAGAGCAGGGTTATGAACTCGTCAATCTTATCCTTTCTGGTGATGACGCATCCAAATCGGATATCTTTTATCGTATCATTTTCGAATGAAACGTTGAAATTGTACCATCGGGAGAGTTTGTTAAGGATATCTTCCAATCTTTCGTCACGGAATATCGCTTTCCCCTCAATCCAGGAGGTGTATATTTCCGTATCAACATCCTCTATGGAAATCGTATCGCTCTCTTCGTCAATGAAGGCCCGCTGAGAAGGGTGCAGACAGACCTCTTTCCCATCGGGAATAGCCACTCTTACAGCACCTTGCACGAGAGTGACGGAAGCAGGCTCCCCTTCGTATGCAGACAAATTAAACTTTGTTCCGAGAACTTCCACCTGAGCCCTATCCGTTTTGACAATGAAGGGGGCATCTCCCTTTGCAATCTCTGCAAACGCCTCACCTTCAAGATATACCACTCTTTTATCGCTTTTGAATTTTTCGGGATACCGCAATGTGCTGACTGAGTTCAGATGAATGATGCTCCCGTCGGAAAGATAGACCGACAAGGTTTCGTTTTTGCCGGTTGAGGCTTCCTTGTAATATATTGTCTCAAGGCTTGTTCTGGCAAGGAGCAGCGACACAGCCGTCAGGATGGGAACAAGAAGCGCTGCGGCATATCTCCATATTCTTGGAATACTTTTAAAGAGTGATTTTTTGTGATTATTCGTCTCTTCGGTGTCACCGATTTTCTCCTGAACCTTTTTCCATCCCTCGTCTTCGGGAAAAAGACGGCATTGGGATACCATTTCGTGCAGATTGTCACCATCGACTATCTGTCTATAGAGTACTTCGTTATTTGATTTCCAATTTTTAAGGGAGTTTTGTTCTTCGGCAGAAAGTGCTCCCGCAAGGCCCTTAACAATAAGCTCCGCTGCCTCAAATTCGTTGTCAAGCATTTTTTCAAAAATTAACCTATGCTATAACACCGTCAGGCAGAAGAGGGGTGAAATTTATTTAAGAAAAAAAGCCACCGTTGAAGGACGATGGCAAGGGACCTAATGTGTTCACAACGGAATAATCCTTATTGTGATTTGCTTTCAAAGTATCGCAAAGTTATAACATTTTTTGAATTACCATATTCTTCTCGCCTTATTTTGCTAACTTTATGGCTAAAATTCAAAATATGAAAAAGAAAGTTGGGCTTGACATTGGAACGAATAGCATTGGCTGGGCAGTTGTAGATTATGAAGTTAATCAAGAAGGAAATGAAACCCTTATCGGAATATCACAAGCAGGTAGCCGAATCATCCCTATGGATGCCGCACAATTGGGGAACTTTGACAAAGGAAATACAATATCCCAAACAGCAGAAAGAACCCGTTTAAGAGGCGTTAGACGACTGCTTGAGAGGCAACACCTTAGAAGAGAAAGACTTAATCGTGTTCTAGATACCCTTGGGTTTCTTCCGGAACATTATGCCAAATCACTGGATAGATATGGTAAGATTCAGAAGAACGAAGAACCTAAAATTGCGTGGAAGAGAACGGAGACAGGTAAGTCAGAGTTTATATTTATGAACTCTTTCAATGAGATGCTTACTGAATTCCGAGAAAGATACACCGAATTGCTTAATGGAGACTTGAAGATTCCACACGACTGGACTCTCTATTATCTTAGAAAGAAAGCGTTGACGTCATTGATATCCAACGAAGAATTGGCTTGGGTACTACACAGTTTTAACCAAAAGAGAGGATATTATCAGTTGAGAGGCGAGGAAGCTGAAGAATCAAAAAAAGAGATATTTGAATATCTTTCGCAAGTAGTAATTTCAGTTGAAGCAGATTTCAATTCACAAAAAGGGAAAGATACTTGGTACAACGTCATCCTTGAAAATGGTATGGTTTACCGCAGACAGAGCAAGCAGCCTTTGGATTGGGTTGGAAAAACAAAAGAATTCATTGTTACTACAAAACTTAATCCCGATGGAACGCCCAAAACAGATAAGGACGGCAATATACAGCGTAGTTTCAAATTTGCAAATAAAGACAACGACTGGGCTTTGCTGAAAGTAAAAACAGAGAAAGATATTGATTTATGCGGCAAAACTGTAGGAACATATATATACGATGCAATTCTGGACTCGCCTGACTGCAAGATACGAGGAGCCTTGGTTCGTACAATAGACCGCAAATACTATAAGGATGAGCTACGGAAGATTTTGACGAAGCAATGCGAGTTGAATCCGGAACTGAACAACCGCCAAAAATATGCAGAATGTATTTCTGCATTGTATCCTTCAAATGATGCTTATAGAAAGAGCATTGAGACTAAAGATTTCATATACTTGCTTGTGGACGATGTCATTTTCTATCAGCGTCCGCTTAAATCCAAGAAGAATCTGATAGCCAATTGCCCTTACGAAAAGCACCAAGGTGTAAACCCACTTACCGGGGAGGTTATGGATTATAATGTTAAATGCATAGCTAAATCCAATCCTCTGTTTGAGGAGTTCCGTTTATGGCAATTTATACATAATCTGAAGTTTTTTGAGCGAGAGACAGATAATGAAGTTACGTCTCAATTCCTTAACACTGAAGAAGATATTGCAAAATTGTTTGGCCGTCTGAACGGAGATGAAATGATTTCTCAGAAATCAGTGTTTAAATATCTCGGTTTCAACAAAGTCCAATCTCAGAAGTATAGATGGAATTATGTAGAAGACAAAGAATATCCCTGCGCCAAGACCAGAGCGACTATAATCAAAAGGATGGCAAAGGCGGGAGTAAGCAACAATAACATTTCAGAAGACTTGATTAATCGTCTATGGCAAATTCTTTATTCAATTGAGGACAAAGAAGAATTGCGCCGTGCGCTCAAATCCTTTGCTGTGAAGAATGCTTTGCCTGAGTCTATCGTGGAAGCATTTGAGAAATGCAAACCATTCGATAAAGAATACGGATCATATTCTGCAAAGGCTATAGGCAAATTGCTGCCGCTGATGAGAGTCGGAAAATATTGGAGCGAAGATGACATCGACTCTGTGACAAAAGCGAGGCTTCAGACCATAATTGATGGGGAACTCCTCTTCAAGGAAGTTGATTTTCAAGATTGTAAAGCCATAAGCGATTTTAGGGGATTGCCGTTATGGAAGGCATGTTACGCGGTTTATGGTTCCCATTCCGAAGCGAGGGATGCAAGAAAGTGGGATTCACCAGAAGATATTGATATCTATTTGAAAAACTTCAAACAACACTCTCTGCACAATCCTATAGTGGAACAGGTAATTATGGAAACGCTTCGTGTCGTCAGGGATATATGGAAAAAGGAGGGGAGAATTGACGAGATTCACGTAGAGTTGGGCAGAGAGATGAAGAATCCGGCTGATAAGAGACGCCAGATTACTGAAAATGTTTTGAAGAACGAAATAACCAACTTGAGGATTAAGGCATTGTTGACGGAATTTGCAAATCCCGAGTATGAAATTGAGAATGTACGGCCTTACTCACCCAGCCAACAAGATTTGTTGCGTATTTACGAAGATGGTGTCTTGAACAGTAGTTCGGATTTACCGGAGGATATAACCGCCATTCTCAACAAATTTAGGGAGTCGGACCCTGCAAAAAAACCTTCTTCTTCCGACATTAAACGATACAAGTTATGGCTTGAGCAAAAATATCAGTCCCCTTATACGGGAGAATTCATTCCTCTCGGGAAGTTGTTTACCCCCGCCTATGAAATTGAACATATTATCCCACAGTCAAGGTATTTCGATGATTCGATGAGCAATAAGGTGATTTGCGAGGCTGAGGTAAACAAACTGAAAAGCAACTTGTTAGGATATGAATTTATCAAACAGCACCATGGCGAAAAGGTGACTTTGGCTTTCGGAAAGACAGTAACAGTCTTTACTGAGGAGCAATACAAGGCTTTTGTAGTGGATCATTACTCAAATAATCGAGGGAAATCTAAAAAGCTGATGTTGGAGGATATCCCTGATGATTTTATCAATCGTCAATTGAATGATACGCGCTACATCAGCAAGCTTGTGAAAGGACTTCTTTCAAACATTGTCCGTGAGGAAAGTGAAGATGAAGCAACTTCCAAGAATGTGATTACTTGCAATGGAGACATAACGACTAGACTGAAAATTGATTGGGGGCTCAATGATGTGTGGAATAGTATAATATTGCCGAGATTCATGAGACTCAATGAAATCACAGGCAAAACTTGCTATACGACGTTGAGTCAATCAGGACATTTAATTCCGGAAATGCCTCTCGAGCAGCAAAAAGGGTTCGTAAAAAAGAGAATAGACCATCGTCACCACGCGATGGACGCCATTGTAATAGCTTGCGCAAGCAAGAATATAGTGAATTATCTGAACAATAGTTCCGCCTCTTCAACAGCCAGGACTACACGGTATGATTTGCAAAAACTGCTTTGCGACAAAGTTACTACCGATGCTTGGGGAAATTATGAATGGAGATTGAAAAAACCTTGGGATTCTTTCACAACCGATGCACAATCAGTCCTTGAAAATATTATAGTAAGCTTCAAGAAAAACACGCGAGTCATAACAAAGACTGTCAATATGTACCAGAAGATAGTTCTCGGCAGGAAAGTTATTGTAAAGCAGTCCAAGGGGGATAATTGGGCTATTCGCAAGCCCTTGCATAAAGACACTGTCTTCGCTGACGTCAATCTGCGCAAAATCAAGACTTGCCGACTTTCAGAAGCGATAGTCAATCCTATCCGCATTGTCAATAAAGATTTGCGCGAACGAATCGACATTATGTTGCAGGAGGGATATTCTGAAAAGCAAATGCGGCAGTATTTTTCTGAGAATAAAGATGTTTGGCAAGATGTAAATATAAACAAGATAGAATGTTACTATTATGCTCACGAGATGGAAATCGAGCGGTATTATGCAACAAGGAAAGTAATTAATGAATCATTCAGCAAGAAGAAGATACTTGAGGAAGTTACAGATACCGGTATACAAAAGATATTGTTGCATCATCTGGAGGCCGAGGGAGGAAATCCTTCAGTTGCCTTCTCTCCCGATGGAATAGACCGAATGAACCAAAATCTTGTTGAACTCAATGGGGGGAAGAAACATCAACCGATATTTAAGGTTAGAGTTTATGAACAGGCTAATAAGTTCTCTGTCGGTCATACTGGTAATAAGACTGCTAAATTTGTAGAGGCGGCGAAAGGAACCAATTTGTTCTTTGCCATTTATGAAACTCAAATTGAAGACAAGGTGACTGGGGAAATCATGACCAAACGGTCTTATGATACAATTCCTCTCAATATAGTTGTTGAAAGGATGAAACAAGGACTGAACCCTATCCCTGAAAATGAGATTCTTGGTCAATTGCTGTATTGTCTGTCTCCTAACGACCTTGTCTATGTGCCTACAAGAGAGCAGCTTGCATCGGGCGCTCCAATAACTAAAGAAGATGTGGATAGAAATAGAATTTACAAGATGGTTAGTGCTACTGGAGCGCAGTGTTTATTCTTAAAATTTGAAGTTGCAAACATTATTCTGAACAAGGTTGAGTATCAAGCATTGAACAAAATGGAGCGAGCTATTACTGGAGAGATGATAAAAGATGTATGCATCCAAATTGAGGTAGACAGGTTAGGTAACATCATAGACATCAAATAATATGATAAAGAAAACTATTTTCTTCTCCACCCCCGCTTATTTGTCTCTGCGAGACCGGCAGCTGGTGATTTCTGTCAGCAACAATGATGGTGTGAAGAAAGAGGTTACCAAACCAATTGAAGACTTGGGCGTTGTAGTTCTTGAAAACAGACAAATTACTATAACGTCCGGTGCCCTTGATGCCCTCTTGAACAACAACTGTGCAGTCATAACGTGCGACGCCAAGTGTATGCCTTGTGGAATGTTGATGCCTCTTGAGGGAAATACTCTTCAATCGGAAAGGTTTAGAGAACAGATAGATGCGAGCATTCCGTTGAAAAAACAATTGTGGCAGCAGACAGTACAAGCAAAAATACTGAATCAATATTCTGTGCTGAAGAATTGTCTTGGAAAGGAGTTTCCGTGTATGAAGATTTGGTCTAGTGAAGTAAGGAGTGGAGACCTTGACAATATGGAGGCTAGAGCTGCAGCATTCTATTGGCGGAATTTCTTTGACGGTTTTGATTGCATACCATCATTCTCAAGGGATCCAGACGGAGTGGCTCCCAACAATATGCTTAATTACGGATATGCCATATTAAGGGCAATCATAGCCAGATCGCTTGTAGCCAGCGGGTTGCTGCCAACACTCGGCATTCACCACCATAATCGTTACAATGCCTTTTGCCTCGCTGACGACATTATGGAACCATATCGACCATACATAGACACTCTGGTATATGAAATAATCAGTGATGGATGGACCGAAGAGGAGTCATTATCCAGAAATACAAAAGCAAAACTGTTGACAATACCTACACTTGAAGTTGTCATAAATGGAAAGAGAAGTCCATTATTGGTTGCAGCACAACAGACAACGGCTTCATTAAGCAAATGCTTTTCAGGGGAGTTGCGGAAGATAGATTACCCTGTCATTTAGCTCGGCGATGGATAGATTCAGTGAATATCGAGTTATGTGGGTTTTGGTGTTATTTGATCTTCCTACAGAGACAAAGAAAGATAGGAAAGCATATGCTGATTTTCGAAAGAATCTTCAACGGGATGGATTTACAATGTTTCAATTTTCAATCTATGTCAGGCATTGTGCCAGTCAGGAAAATGCAGATGTTCATATCAAAAGAGTCAAATCTATACTTCCGGAATATGGCAAGATTGGGATAATGTGTATAACCGACAAGCAGTTTGGCAATATAGAATTGTTTTATGGACAAAAGTCGGCGTCAAAGCCGGAAGCAGGAATACAGCTTGAACTTTTTTAAAATAGAACGAGGCAAATCGAATTCAAAATTCAATTTGCCTCGATTACTTTGTCATTTTACCTATTTCTAAAATAGGTGGTATCTTGCTGTTATACACCCTTTTACTGACATTCAGTTGTTTAAGGTTCTGCAAAGATACCTATTTGAAAGCAAATCACAACTGCAGAGCGATAGGATTACCGCGCCCATCGTTGTTTAAGGTTCTGCAAAGATACCTATTTGAAAGCAAATCACAACTGGGAGAGCTCATGCGCGAGCTCGGCATCGTTGTTTAAGGTTCTGCAAAGATACCTATTTGAAAGCAAATCACAACCACAACAGTACCAACTAAAAAAAGCAAAGTGTTGTTTAAGGTTCTGCAAAGATACCTATTTGAAAGCAAATCACAACTAAGCGCTGCCACGCTCCACGGATGGTATGTTGTTTAAGGTTCTGCAAAGATACCTATTTGAAAGCAAATCACAACTATTGTTGAGATGTTCGCGGCGACTGATAGTTGTTTAAGGTTCTGCAAAGATACCTATTTGAAAGCAAATCACAACCAAATATGCGCTTCTTATATTGGTGTTAGGTTGTTTAAGGTTCTGCAAAGATACCTATTTGAAAGCAAATCACAACATCCCTCTCTCAGTGCTCAAGGCTATCAGTGTTGTTTAAGGTTCTGCAAAGATACCTATTTGAAAGCAAATCACAACGAGGTGGTTACACTACCATTATCAGAGACCGTTGTTTAAGGTTCTGCAAAGATACCTATTTGAAAGCAAATCACAACTGCACCCAAACGGCATAGATTGCAGGTACGTTGTTTAAGGTTCTGCAAAGATACCTATTTGAAAGCAAATCACAACTGACCATCAACTCATAGTTGTCTTTCTCGGTTGTTTAAGGTTCTGCAAAGATACCTATTTGAAAGCAAATCACAACATAGGCTTGCTCATCCTCCAGGGATGTCGGTTGTTTAAGGTTCTGCAAAGATACCTATTTGAAAGCAAATCACAACTGAGAGGCAGGAGGAAACTAACGCAGAAAGTTGTTTAAGGTTCTGCAAAGATACCTATTTGAAAGCAAATCACAACAACTGCGTCAGACGGGCCTGCAAAACTGCAGTTGTTTAAGGTTCTGCAAAGATACCTATTTGAAAGCAAATCACAACTGAGGCCGTGAGTAAGTATATGACCGAACAGTTGTTTAAGGTTCTGCAAAGATACCTATTTGAAAGCAAATCACAACTGCTCTCAATCAGTGCCTGTGCCCACGCAGGTTGTTTAAGGTTCTGCAAAGATACCTATTTGAAAGCAAATCACAACACCTAATCTGACATAATATACATAGATTGTGTTGTTTAAGGGTAAGCGTTCACTTCTCCGCTAGCCTTTTCAGATTCCAATGACCACATTTGTCTCCGTA
>JABUTQ010000411.1 GCA_021443605.1 Bacteroidales bacterium
AGGTGCACAAGTTCGTCAAGATTACCAATTTCTGCAGGAATAGTCCAATCTGCAGCAGTGATAACCTTGGTAGCAAGACGCAGAGAATCAACGCGTTCCACTACGTTCAGCCTGATACCCTTCCACTCGGTGAGAGGTGTAGAGAGATCCCAGTTGTTCTTTGCCCATTCGGCACCATTTGATGCGTTGTAGATAGCCACCAAAGCAAGGGAGTCGGTATAGCGTGACGGGCTGCCGGCTGCTTGGTCGAAGGTGATTTCAACCTTGGTTCCGGTCACTGATTCTGCGAGTGTTACAATTGCAGAACGTCCGACGAGCTCTCTCTGAAGTGTTACAAATGCCGTAAATGAAGAATCCCCTTCCCCTGAGGTCTTGTCGAGAGAAATCCAATCTTTTGCATCTTCGGCTACAGAAACGGTCCAAGCCACGTTAGATGAAACGGAGATTGTATAATCACCCCCTTCACTTGCACATTCAACCTTCTGCACACCTGCCTTCAGGAACGGAACCATAGCTTTCTGCGAAACGGAAACTTCCTTTGTCAAAGTTCCGTTAGTGAATTTTACCTTTGCAGACAAAGCGGTGAGGCCTGTGTTCTCAGCAGCTGTGAGTGTCACCTGGCCGTTTCCATTGCCGGTGGCGGGAGACACTTTAAGCCACGCTGCATCACTTGATACGGTCCAATCGGTGTTTGATGAGACGGTGATTGTCTGGGTACCGCCTTCAATCTCAAAAGTGATTGTTGATGGATTTACGTTAATTTCAGGAACCACTTCCTTCACGCATCCTGCGGCAAGGATAACAATAGCCGCAGAGAAAATTAATTTTGTGATTTTCATTGCTTTAAAAATTTAGTTATATGATAATTTAATCTTCTTTACAAACTCTATATATTGCTGATAATCAAGTATTCTTTGTTCTTTTACTCTCTCCGGAAGAAAATTTCCCTCCAATGTTTCTATCACACTCTTACGCCCTTTTGACACAGCATTTTCCACAGTCTTTCGTTCTTCTCCGGCATCTTTCAGAAGTTCTGAGGAACGTGCCAAGGCATCATACACAAATTGCAGCGTTTCGAGTTGTATATCGGCGGGAACAGGCGTTCCGTGTACTGCACCACCTATGTTGGAAAGCGCAAGACTGACATATCTGAAATACTGTGTTGCAACCCTGTCTCTCATACCGCACCATACAGACGCACTGTCAGACAACACTATACAGTTCTCAATCCCCCTGCGGGAAGAATAGAGAAGATTGTTTGAGAGACTCTCGCTCTGGGCAGACGGGTCATCCGGAATTGCCGCACTAATCAGAGGAGAGAAAAAAGTATATGCGGTATCAATTGGTTTCCCTGCTCCATAAAGCACGGCAATTGCCTTGTAATCATACGGCCCAATCCGCGGTGGATTGAGGGATACGCCACGCGAAACGTCTTCGGATGTGGCAATATGATTGAACCTTGCATAATCCATAACAGATGCGGCTGTGCCGTATTCCTTTGTAAATGAGACACTGTGGAGAGAATCTGCCGGATATGCAAATGAGGCACCCATATTATGTGTCAATCCCAAGATATGTCCCATCTCGTGTGATATGGTGTAGCGAATCATAGGGCCAAGAATCTCAATGGGGTAATCGAGCGTACGGGCTGCAGGGTCGCTTGCTGCGGTCTGGAGGTAGCGCCAAGTGGCAAGGAGATCTTCCACCCCTTCCCACCATAGGATGTCCCCCTGCAGTATCTCACCTGTGCGAGGGTCTGCAACTGCCTGACCTTTAGCATTTTTCTCATCACTTCCGCTATAGAAGCGTACCATATTGTCCCTGAAACCATTATACCTGGCAGCATCTTTCACTCCCGACACTTTTATCACATCTCCGAGGCCGGCCTTTCTGAATGCCTTGTTCCAATCTTCGAGCCCTTCTTTGATATATGGCACCCATTCAGACGGGAACCTGGAATCGATAGCAAAGCAAATCCTCCCCCCTTCTCTGATATTCCAACGACAGATAAAGTCCTCATTACCACATTTTATCGAGTCCTTGAACCTGTCGAATCGGATGGTCTTTACCCCTACGTCTTCTATCTCCCGCATCCTTTCAAAATTATTGGAACCGGCATCGGACAGATAGTAACACATTGAGATATTACCATGTAAACTATATGAGTATGAAGCATTTACCATTATACAACCCTGCTCGGAAAGCACCTCGTTTACCGAAAAAAACATGAGCGAATCTTTCTCCATCTCCTTATGCGGAATCAGCCATACTGCCGGTATCTCTCTTGAAAAGAACTCGGTTGCATCTATTCTGTAAGAATTTCCTTTTTGCAGAATGACAGGAAATACCTCCTCTACCCCCTCTTTGTATCTCCCTCTTGCAGTGAAGATTGTATCATTCTCACAAAAACGGTGGTATATCCTTGACAGTACAATTGAATCCTCTTGAGCAGTGAATTTCACAATCACCGGCTCTTCTTTCATCTGTCCTGCCGAATAAACCTTGCCACTCTTTGCAGAGGAAACAAGCCTCGAAGTAAAAATGAATTCTCCACTCAAATCTTTATCGGAGAGCTCCATTACAACTCTTCCCTGTTTGGTTAATTTAGCTTTGGGCAAGGCACAAGCATCTATGCCGGTCATAATATATATAACTGACAATAAGACGCTTATAATCTTACCCCTGCTCATTTGACTATCTCGGATATATTCTGTAATTCACTTTCCAGGTACCATCATCTTCCTTTGTGACAGCGTAAAGCGTTGTATCCACATTTCTCATAAAGAATTCGCTTTCACTCTCAAACCAAGCGGTGAAAATAAAGGTATTCTGGATATTTGTCAAATCGTAAGTCCCCTCCAGCCGCACCAATCGCACGTCAATCCGGTCAATAATCAACGGGCTTACGGATGCGAGGATATTGCCATTGGTTGCGCGGCAATCTACCATCCATCCCTTGTCGGGTGCAGTACCGCCGTCCCATTCATCACGCAAGGCGGTAAATGCCGTGAAAGTGCGGGGCGAATCGAGGTATATTGCCCCTTTTCTCGTATCTTCGAAGTCAGGCACGAAGCGGAACAGGGAGTCGCACGAGGTGAATGCCTTTGCACTTGAGTTGTTTCCGTAATCTGCCATTGTGAGCTCTGCCGGATATGCCAAATCGGGAACAAATGCAGAGAGCATCAGCACATCACCACCGGTTGTATTTGAGAGGCAGTTCCAAGCCGACTTGTACATATTTTTGTAAGGGCGGAGATAGTTAGACCCTTCTGACGATGTAAACATATCTATCACCTTGTTTCCCTGCCAGTTGCCGTCAGTGCCCATCACAGATTGCCTCTGCTGGTAGCCGACTCCGTCGTTCTGGGCATAAGTTCTCCAAATGTTGGAGAAATCGATTACAGGGTCATAGAGGCGAATGTCTGCACTTGCCCCTTGTTCCGCAGGAACGAACAGTGAAGCATCCCGTTGCAACGCAAAACGGACAGTCCTGTCATATCCCGATTTATCTATCTTGTTGATTATGATATCAATTGATGCACTCTGCGCCCCCGCCTCGAAAGTCATTACACAAGCTCCGCCATCCACACTTTCAAAGCCGGTGAAACCATCAAGGTCTATTAGAGGGATAGTCATCGCCTCTCTTATGGGCATCGATGCCGTAGCTTCGAGATGTATTTCAGGCGAAAGATAAGGATTCACGCAAGTGAGATTGCTCACAATAGAAATAAACGGAACTTTTATCTCCTTTGTAACCAACACGTTACGAAAGCCATCCTTGTAATTCCCAATTGTATAGTTTTTTCCGGCAGCCAACAGCACCCGAAATTCCAATTCTTCGGAGAAAATCTTGTCTGACAAAATCTTGACATCAAAAGTGACTCTGTCCTCCCCTTTGTGAATAATCAGGCTCTTGCTTGAAAGTTGGAAATTTTCCCCTTCGACGGCATCGCCTGCCAAGGAGATGGCGACTTCCGTATCAATCTGTGCAGCGCGCGAGAGAATAATCGTCACAGGGAGCAATCCGCTGTCTGCATCCACCGTTTCAGCCACTGAAATAGCGGCAGTCGGCATAAAGAAGCGCATCTCCTCGGGGGAAGAGCAAGAAACTGCCAAAATTATCAAAATTGTTGTGAATATTTTCTTCATCTTCATAACTGTCAATTAATTAGAACGAAAGAAATCCGAAAGTAATTTCAGAATGGAAGCGGTTTTTGCCACCTTGTGCAAATATGTTGCGGGCACCGAGGGCAAGATAGCCCTGGAGTGTATTATTCTTGATCCGCAAAGGGAAAGTCCAGCGAATCTCCCCTCCTACATTGAATGTGTTGAGATTGTAATAACGGAAATCCGGAAGGACAACCTCCTCTCCATAGACACTTGTGGTTTCAAGTCTTATATCTGATGCGATATTCATTCTCGCTCCTGCATCTGCCTTTATTTCAAGACGATGGCTATTGATATCAATGGCACGAATCATCCCTTCCAATCCAAAATTCATAGAAGAAGTTTTGAAGTAGGAAGTCGGAAGGTAATATGTTTCGTTTATACCGGCATAACCGACGCGGGCACCTGCCTGCCACCACGACGAGCCGTCTTCTTTGATCCCATAAGTTTTCCAGCAGAGGGATGCATCGGAATTGCTTCGCACAAAGCGGTTGTGGTAGGTATATATCGTAACCCAAGTCTCGGTTGTGGCCCCCGTAACAGGATCTTTCGAAGTCTGCAGTTCCTGAATATATTCATCTGTAGAGCCCTCATTAAGAGCACCTTCGATAGACAGGGCATGACGGATTCGCTCCCCTTTGAGAAGCATCTCGGCACGGGCTTTCCAAATATTCCTCTGATAAGAGCCGGGGGTATGCATCTTGTCTCCCCACACATTCTCCCATTTTGCATCCACCCTCGCCTCAACCACTACGTCAATCTTTTTTGTGCCGTAACCATACTGCACCCCGGCAGTGAAACTGTTTCCCACAAACTGTCTTTTAAATCCCGAATAACTGCCAATAGAACCTTCACAATGCTCAAGGCCGCTCATATTGTAGTACCAGAGATTCGGATAAGACTGCACCGTGGTAAGGTTTTCAAGTTTCTCTTTTGAAAAGACATATCCTGCATCTGCCCCAATCTGATGGTGTCCTATCGAGAAAAGGAAAGATGGATCTATCGTATATGTGAGCCAATGTGTCCTTGGACGGGGGTCCCGTTTGCCGGATATATCGGCCACCTCATATTTCAAACGGAGTCCGACAGAAATCAGGTCTGCCAAAGGCTTGGTATAAAGATCGAAAGTAAGGACGCATTTATGTGTCTCATAATCTTTCGCAACGCGGCTTCCATAGATAAAAGGATTTGAGTTATAAGGAGTTATAACATCAGACCAAATCCGCTCCTTCTCCACGCCATAATTGTAAGTGAACGAACCGCGCATAGCCAGAAAATCGTTGAAAGTGTCATATCGCTCGGTATCAAACTTGAAACCTCCCTGAGCATTTCCTTCCTGAGCCCTATGATAATCCCCGAAACCATAATTGCCACCGAGGGTGGTAACACTGCCGTCAGAAGGCTGGAACAGCCCCATTCCGGCCGCATTGCCGGTGCGTGAATAGAGTTGCAATACCTTCTCCATCTCAGTCTTGGAGATATCAACTCTCTGCTGCGCCTTAGAAGTGAACACTATGGCCGACAAAGTCAAAATAATGATGCAGAATCTTCTCATTGCTTCTCCTCCTTGTTTATGATTGCAGGGTCTGTAATGATTTCAAAGTCATTGCTGCTGTTGTTGGTATCCATCAGATAATATCTGTCTTCTGTCTTACGGGCTATCTTGCGGGAAACTACTTCGTGGTTGTAGCCGTTAACGGAACTTATGCAGGCATATCCGGCATCAATCACATTCTGGAGTCTCTTCGTGTTCAAGTCGGGCCCGGACTGGACATTGTTTTTGAGGCACTCCACACCATCGATTACCACCGAACGATGAATCCTCCTGAACCTTTCGCCCGAAGTCTTTCCCCTCTGGAACACCTCCGGCCACTTTTGTATATCCTCTTCCGTTTCAAAGAGGAATACCGCGTTCGGGCCTCCCGAAATAAGATTTAAAGTCTTGATAGTGGTAGAATTGGAGACGATGGGAAGCATCACTACATCGGGATTGCCGGAACCGTCCATATCCTTCACCTCAAAATCGGCATTGGAGAGATCCACCGAAGTGGATGCGGACAATATGTGGTTTCTCGCACTCTTTGCAGCAATTATCCTCGTCTTGCCGGGATATACGGGCCAATCTTTCCCCTTGCCCGGGAAACGGCATATCTGACGGGCGTAGATGGAATCCGGATTGTCTTTGGCGGGATAAGCCGCAGGAGATACCGATTCTGCAAGGGCGATATACTTGCCATCGAGATAGGCCACCTCATCAGAATTATTGAAAATCTCTATGTATGAGTCATTTGTGTAAGTCCTATCCATATTGTCCCTTGTGCCGGAATAGTATATTCTGGAAATTATGAGGCTTTTCATCACAGCTGAACTGAGTTGGAATTGCAAATCTGCCTTACTGAAAATCTTTTGTCCCGATACGGATACGCTTACCACTACTTTCGATTTCTTGTCCACAAGAGAGGGATCTGAAACCATAGAGGCATATTTTTCACCCGAAATCTCCCAAGAGGTGGTGATGTTATATATGCCGGGAACCACCGAAAAATTGCTTATCACTCCATTTTCATCGGTACGGAGCTTGTAAGAAGCGCTCCCTTCAAACGAAACTTCCTTACCGGCATAAGTAATTCCGGCTATAAATTCATCGGGCATCTCAAAAGTGACGTTCATCCCATCAATCATAGAGGGGGCAATCCTTTCACACGAAACAAGTACACACAACAATGTTGCTATAAATATAATTCTCGTTTTCATAGCTGTCAGATTTTGATAAAGAGTTCCATTCCAAATGAGAAAGTACCTGTATTCCTTTCAGTTAGCGTACCCGAATAGGAGCTTGACTGGTATGGAGTATAGAAAAATGCATTGTTTACGAAGAATGAGAATCCCGCATTTTTTGAGATGTCTTTCGTCAGTCGTAAATTCATCAGCCAGATAGGTTTCTGGGTTATCGGATCGGTATCGGAAGGATTCTTGCGCTGGTCTGCAAGGGGAATCCCTTTGATGAGATAATTCTCATCCGCAAGCATTGCAGGGGTAATTTCGTGATAGCTCAAATCGGTATCAATCCACGCAATCGGGTCACTCTTCTGATTTGTGGTGTGAGTGTAGTTGTACCACACCACCTGATTTGAGATTGATGCCACCATCTTCATTCGAGGGATATTGCACACGAGTCTGAGCGTGGTGCTGAACCTCCTTGATATATCCTTTTGTACTCCGCTGGGATACAAGAGTTTGAACGGAGGTGTATTTCCCTCTCCCTGAGCATATACAGAGCCAGACGGGATTCCGACGGGGTTTGAATACGATGGACCTGTGTCCCAAAGCTGCGTTTCCATATAGGCGCCACTGAGAAAGATTGTGGTGTTTATTGCAGATATTCTACCCAAATTGAAGTCGTATTCGATACCGCGGTCGAGGCTCGCCTTGGTGTTTCCAATACGCCCTGTCGTGGTGAATACAGTATCAACCCTCGCAGGGTTGTCCCATTCCACGACGGGATTGCCATATTTATCTGTAACTATCCCTGTACCAAGTGTATAGTAGTTGGTGTTATATATCTCGTACTCTATAAAATTTCCGAAGCCGTTTTCCATCCTGTCGCTGTAGCCCACTATCGAAAAACTCATTCCGTTTTTAAAATTGAGGTCAAATCCTACTTCGGATTTTGAGTTTGTGGCATTTTTCAAGCTGTTGTTGCGCTCAACCTCAGTCACGTGAACGTTATACATAACCAATTGTTTCGAAACGTCGGACGGGAGGTAAGATGCGGCAAGCCTGTCCATATATTTCGTTTCCGGATAGAGATGGGCGAGGCCCGGAGTCTTGTTGTTTTGTCCCCAGCCACCGCGAAGCGTGAACCATGGCGTGAGTTTCAGCGATGCGTTGAAACGGGGTGATACCGACGACACCTGCTCCGGAAGCCCTATCTGCAAGATGTCGAAACGGACACCGGCCTGCAACTTAAACTCCATTACTTCGGTGATATTCCAAGTGAGATTATCTTCAAGAAAACCTGAAACTTGATTTAGCGACGGTATTGCGTAATACGGACGGGGACGACCATTGCTGTTGGGGCGAAGCGGCTTGGAATCATCATAGTTGTAAAAACCTCGTGCATTGTTTGATTCGTGTTTATATTCGAGTCCCATATTGAAACGCTGCCTTACGCTTTTCAAGTTGGCATTGAACATATTGCTGACCTTTGCATAGAAAGTCATTGGAGACGAGACGTTAGCACCTTCTGCCCTATAAGATTCCGTGATATATGGAGTTTGATAGTAACCATTTGTAAGTGAATTGATTATGGCAAGTCCTCCATCTGCAGAAACGATAGACGATGTCCAGGAGTTGTTTTGGCTTGCCGAAAAACCGAGGGCATAGCTCACAGTCCTTGCAAGGGGCTTGTTGAATGAGAGTTTTCCGTTGTGGGAAATACGGAAAGTGTTCTGCTTCTGCTTTGTCTCAGTCCCCTCGGTAACCACGTCCGGGTCGGTGGTACGAAGGTCAATAAGACTGCTGAAATTAAATTTTGTATTTGTGTACCAGATATTTCCAAAAGTATTGCTGTAAGTTATGCCACCACTGATACGGTCAAACGAGCGGTTTTTCACGCGAGGGTCTCCGGACGATCTTGCATAGTCGGCATTCACATTGAGATGACCTCCCTTGCGTCCCAACTTCAACCCTTTTCCCAAAGAAGCGTTCAGCACCGAAGGGTTGATTTTTGCTCTAATTTCAAATGGGGTCTGCCCCGCTTTGGTGTTGACGATGACAGCTCCCGAAGTGAGGTCTCCATATTCAGCTGAAGGGATTCCTCTGATAACCTCCACAGACTCAATATTATCTGTTCCGATTTGACGAAGATCCACTCCGCTGCCGCCCTGGCTTCCCGCCACTTTGTCACTGATTGATGAGTTGTCAGAAATCGGAACACCATCCACAAGGATTGCCGTACCGAAGGCATTGTTGGCAGACGACTGATTGAGTGTCCTGATAGTCAACTTTTCTTCCGAAGTCATATCGGATGCTCCGGTAATAAGCTGTCCCGGAATAAGTTGCATCACATCCTTGAGCGAAGTCGCCTGTAGGTGATCCATCGCCATTCTACCGATTGTCGAACCGGTGGAAGTACCTGCAGCACTTGCTGTTGCGGTAACAACCACTTCGTCAAGCTCAAGATTGGACTCTTTGAGTTTGACGGTGAGTTTCATATCGTCACCAATTGTAACGGTACGCCGATAATCTTCATAACCAAGCAGTTGCACATATATCTTCACTGCTCCGGAAGGGACATTCTCCATCTTGGTAACTCCATCTTCTGCAGAGACGGCATACATTCCGAGATCTTCGAGTATGCACACAGCTCCCATAATTTTCTCTCCGCTGTTCGCATCAACGACCTCAACCGTGAGTGTGACATTCTCCTTGGCGGGCCGCTTCTCGACCGAGGGGGAGGCTGACGTGCCGGCAGACAATTGAGACCTGCGGACCACAATCACCCTCCCTTTTATTTCCCAGTCGAATCCTGATGATTTGAAAATCATCGGAAGCAGTTTATCGAGCTCGATATCTGAATAATCGAGCGTCACCCGGCCGATTTTTGACAAATCTTCATTGCCGTTGTAGAGATACCCCATGCCCGTCTTCTCCTTTACAAGATTAAGGCAATGCTCCAGAGAAGCATCTTTCACAGAGTATTTTTCTACGACAATGCCGGATAGCGACTCTTCGGCAAATATTGGAATGCAGAAGAGAGCTGACATCAGTGCAGTAATTAATAGTTTGATTTTCATAGAGTTACTTTATGATAACTTTTGTGTCGTCTATTTTCCAGTCAAGTTGATGTATTGAGCATAGGATATCGAGTATCTCACTCAAAGGGGCATCAAGCGGTATAGTACCGGTAAGCATTGCATTCTCGGCAGATGGAGAGATTTCGAAGGTAAAATCGTACCGTTGCTGAAGTTTCTGTAGCACTCCCTCAAATTTCATCTTTCTGAATTTCAATTCATTGTCAATCCAAGAAAGGATCTCGGATGTATCAACTGTCTGTACCTTTGCTGTCATCTCTTCGGAATCGTACTTGTATTGTTCGCAAGGAGAAAGGATTGTCTCTTCCCCCCTATTTTCCACTACAACCTTGCCGGTAACAAGTGTTGTATTGTAATATCTTTCATTCGGATATGCACATACATCGAAACTGGTCCCTTTTACACTTACATTGTATAGCGAGGTTTCAACGATGAACGGGTGTGAAGCATCAGGGGTTACATTAAAATAAGCCTCACCTGTAAGTTTCACATTTCTTGTATCGCCGGTGAATTTTTCAGGATAAACGATTGAACTGCCGCTATTTAAGAAAACTTCAGTTCCATCGGAGAGGATTAGATGATAGAGAGCCCCCTTTGCAACGGAAAGTTCGTTCAACTTTATCTGCTCCATTTTTTCAGACTGTGCGTCGGAGATTGCTCCCGAGTAATCTATCTTGGAAGAGGATGCATCAACCTTGGCAACAGAGGAGATAATCTGTGAACAGTCATTGTCTTTCAGATTCACGATATTGCCATCTGCAAGGCGCAGAGTCACCGCTCCCGCAACAGGATATATCTCGTCTGTAGAGATTTCACTTACAGGGAACAATAGCAACAATGCAACCACTGCCGCTGCAGCAGACAAGCAAACAGTTGTAAATCTGATCGTTCTACGCTTGCCGTATGCAGCGTGCTCCACTTTTTTCCACGCCTTGTCTGTATTGATGGAGACGCTTGGCAAAAATGGCACATCTGCCCCTTTCTCTATAGCTTCCAGCACCTCTGCCGCTTTTTGTTCAGCCTTGGTCAGCGCCTCTTCGTATCTTTTTTCTATTTCGTTATCGTTCATAATATCTGTTGGAAATATCTCCTTCCGATATTATAACGATATTATTAAAAAAAGGATGACAGTAAAATGGAAAAAAATGTACCAAATTTTGAACGGAGCATTGCTATAGCCCTCGATTTCAGCGTCTTAACCGTATTTGGAGAAACATTGAGCCGTGCGGCAATATCCTGTATCGATTTACCTTCGAGTACAAGTGTCATCACCGTGCGGCTCTGCGGAGCAAGGGTGGCGATTCCGCTCTCAATAATTCTGTAGCACTCTTCACGTGCAACGCTGTCGAGAAGTCCCTGCTCGTCTATGAAATGGTCATCGGAAATCTCGTCTATCTGCGAATGGGGAGGCTTTGTCGTGCGACCTCGAAGAACGTCAACACATCTGTTTCTCACTGATACATAGAGAAATGACTTCAATGATATCATATTGGGGAATGAGAGATTCTGGCTGTGAATCTTTACGAATAACTCCTGTACAACATCCTCAGACTGTGCCGTATCTGAAATTACAGATGCTGCGAAACGGCACAAAGAAGGATAGAAAGAGTAAAAAATCTCTTTGAAAGCGATAGTCTTATCCCCCACTGATATGATATAATTCGGCATCTGACATAACAAATGTAATCATAAAAAGTGAGAAATGCCAAATTATTTCCAGTCCGAAACTTTTCCTATCTGGTCGAAGTGGAATCGGGCCGACTCTTCTTTAGGACCATCTTTATATACGATGTTCCATTTCTCCATATTGATACGGTCTAAGATGGCTTCGGGAGTGATTGTCTTGGGTGAATAACGGATTGATATTGTAGGGATAAACTCCTCATTCAGACGAAGATAAACTCCGATAATCCCCTCCATCTGCGAAAGATGATTTGAGAGAAACGGCATATTGCGGAGGATAATGGGCTTTTCGTAATCCTGCTTTGAATACTCCATCACTGCCTGCGGCTGGCCGTCGAACTGCTCCAAACGGCTTTTGAATTCTGCCTTGAACGGGCTGAACATCTTGTTGAGATATTCTCCGGCGGGAATCATCTTATAGCTCTCTTCCAGCTTAACAAACTTATAGTCACACTCAATTGGAGTTGTGGTACCCCCTTTTGCCGGCATATCGAGAATCTCCTTTTCGACTGTCTTCTTGAGGAAATTCTTGTCAACCACCTCATCGGGATGGATATAGAGACGGACAATCAGAGGGCAGGCAAATTCTGTTTCAAGGCCGTAGTATCTGCGTCCGGTATTTCGGAACTGCATTCCCAAATAATTGACATCCAGCTTGTCATACATATTTTCGGTGCGGATGGTTATTATCATCAGAGAATCTGCATCACCTGCTGTGAAAGAGTTGATTCGAAAACTTGAAGGGACATAGATCGCCTCGCGAATCGTATCCTCGTTTGTAACGGAAGGATCGAAGAAGATATCCACCTCGTGGTGTTTAACGTATGTCTTCACTCCGTGAACTCCGGCAATTCTCTGGAGTTTTGCACTGAAAGTCTTGGAACTTCCATAACATTTCACGCTGCGCAGACCTCCCATATGGAACGATTTGAGAGATGATTCCGACAACTCTTCCATTCCCCATTTTTCGTCAATAGTTGGCAGTTCAGTCTCATTGCCAAGCCAGAGAGCTCCAAAAAACATTGCAACCGTAATGATTGCAGGAAGGAAACGGCTCCATTTCTTCCTGCCGAGGGTAAGGGCATCCTTGTTGCAGGCGGCCACGCATTCCCCGCAGATAGAGCAATCTATCGAAGTTACTTTTGCAACATTCTTTATATCAATATGATATGGGCAGCGTTTCTCGCAATGGCCGCAACCGTTGCACTTGTCGCTGTCTCGGCGCACCGCAAGCAGCTGGGGATTAAGGCGGGGACGGCGCACGAGAATCTCAAGCAGATACCCAATAATGCACCAGCCGGCAAGGAGTATAATCCACGGCACGTTCACGCCACAAGCGGTAAGAGCCCAATAGATAAGACCATAGCCCACAAACCATATCGAGAACTTGAACAGGTTCGCAGCAGCGCCGAGGGGGCAGATATATTTGCACCAGAACATATCAGACAGCAGACCGCCAACCACAAAGAGGGCAAGGGCAACAGCCGCCATCCAAATGGTCAGCTCTCCTTTGAAGCCCGAGGCAGCGGCATAGTACGGGTCAAAATTCTTGCAGAACAACTCGCTGGACGAGAGGGTGATATAAAATACCAGAAACAGCAAAACATACTTGAACAATCTGAAAACGGAATCGATAGTTGAGCCGTTGCGGATTGCTATTGCCTTGATTTTCAACAAGCGGCGCAAGCGGTAAAAGAGTTCGTCAACCAGCCCGAGCGGACATAGGTAAGAGCAGAACAATTTACCGAACAAGATTGCGGCTATCCCCAAGGCAATCCCCATCATAATCTGGGATGTAGTCATAGAGCACGCCATTGAGCCCTGCACCAGATATGTTCC
>JABUTQ010000136.1 GCA_021443605.1 Bacteroidales bacterium
TTCCCCCTTCTGCAGGCGAGACTTTCGATGAGGGTTGCAGGAATATCTACAACTTCATCCTCACTGAGCTTGACGAAAGTCTTGCAGACCTGAAGGATAACGGAGTTAATCGCATGAATCCGGCCACCAACCGCATGATTAAGGCAAGGCTTCTATTCAACGCCAACGTCTTCATCAAAGAAAACCATTTCAGCGAGTGTGCGACTATCTGCGATGAGATCATCCAGGGCAAATATGGCAAATATTCAATTGCCAATGATTTCCGCGAAGTGTTTGGAATGAACAACGATCAGTGCAAGGAGGTTATTTTCGCCTTTGCATTCGAACAGGGAATGTCTGCCGGTTCGGCTCTCAATATGAGAAACGTTACAGGTTTTGCATATAACGCTTGGGAAGCCTTCGGCCACACCACCAATGCTTCAGGATGGAATTGCGTATGCGTAGTCCCTTCACACGACAACTCGGGCAACGTTCTTGCCACAGGTGGCACGGACACTGGTGGAAAATCGTTCGTATATGACTATGGAGACAAACTCGGTGCTGTATATGACAGATTCGACCCCAAGGATATCCGCCGCCAGCCTTTCTACTGCGACACGAAGGGTAAATGGAACGGCGGTCTGTTCCTGATTGGGGCACAAAAGAATTATAAAACCGGCGAACCTCTGCTGGCAGATGCTGATAGGGACGGCCAGAATCTTGTGTATGTGGATCAGGTTGGTACTTTTATGAACCTCGGCAAGGAGCTCCAGACAATTATGTCTCCCCGTTGGGGCGAAACCAATTCGGGCTATCGTCTTGTAAAATATCCCGTTTATCCCGACGAAGTGGGGTTTGACTACAGAAATGCAGATGAGGTGGAGTTCCGTCTTGCAGAAGTCTATTATATGCTGGCTGAATGCAAGATACGCGCTGGAGAGGAGGGTGCCAAGGATCTTGTGAACACTATCCGCAAGCGCTATTTCTCAGCTTCGGACTGGAATGCCGTCAAGGACCAGCCGGGGCCCGGCTTCTCGTCTTTTGACCTTGACTGGATGCTCAGCGAATGGGGAAAAGAGTTTATTGGTGAAGGGCGTCGCCGTCGTACAGATCTTCGTCGTCACGACAAGTTTACACAGGGACAGTGGTGGTTCTTCGGACGTACGGACGAAGGCTATCCTGCACAGCGTGACCGCAAGTACGAGTGGTTCCCTCTCCCTGAGAGAGCACTCACCGTCAATCCCGGCCTCAAACAAAATCCCGATTATGTTATTTAATCTTTGAAAGAATGAAAAAATATTTCAAATATCTGATACTCCCTGTAATTGCGATTTTCGCTGCACTGTCCTGCCAGAAGATTGACAATATCGTCTTCGAACACGAGGGACAGGCGTTTGAAACCAGGGACGGAAAAATCCTCATAGAGGCAATTATGCCTCAGGCGAGTGCCGCTGACGAAGAGATTTATATCGTCGGTGCATTCAACGGAGACAGCCTCGGTGCCTATAAGAACCCTGCCTATCTTATGGAAAGGTCTGCCAAGATTCCGCAGAAATGGGGCATCTACCTCGATCCTTCACAGTTCCTCTCAGGCAAGACACTCGCAGACGGATTTACCTTCATCTCTGTAAAGCAGGGATGGGAGAAAGATTCGAGAGGAGGGGCTGTAAAGCATACACTCAATATCCCCACAGGTAATTGGGCCAATGTCTATGTTGATAAATGGGCCAAGTATTTCCAGAAGGAAGAAGGTCCGGAGAAGCTTCCCGAGCACGATGGGGTCCGCATCTATATCATTGATGAAACCGGCTGGGATGCCATCGCCCTCTACCAATGGGGTGACGTCAATAACCTCGGCGGAAACTGGCCGGGTGCCCAAGTGGCTGGCACAATCATATATAACAGTGTGACATACAAGTATTTCGAGTATGACAACAGCGTATATGACCTTAACCAGAACCTTATCTTCAACAACAATGGAGCAGGCACTCAGCTCAATGACTATGCTCATACTTTCGAATATGGAAAGCAAGACATATTCCTTAAAGTGACGGCAGATGGTGTCGAATCCCTCGAAACTCCAGGTGAGGATGAAAAACTTCCGATACACGAAGGTGTCCGAGTCTACGCAATCGATGAAACCGGCTGGGATGAACTCGCCCTCTACCAATGGGGTGATGAGAACAATTTCGGCGGAAGCTGGCCGGGGGCTCCGGTAAGCGGTACTGTAGATTATAAGAACGTGACTTACAAGTATTTTGAATACGATCTCTCAATCATCGGTCTTGGCCAGAACCTTATCTTCAACAACAATGGCGGTGGCTCGCAGCTCCCCGATCTTGGAATCACCTTTGCTGAAGGAGTAATCGACTACTTCGTATATCTTGATTCGGAGAAAGCTACCCTTCTTGACGGCCCCGGTAAACCTGAGAAACCGGAAGATCCCGAAGACCCTGAAGATCCGGAAGAAGATCCGGTGCCGGTAACTATGTATGTGCTTGATGGTTCCGGATGGGACGAACTCTACTGTTATGTTTGGGGAGATGCCGAAGTGTTCGGCGGCTGGCCCGGCACAAAGGCGACAGAATCTGTTCAGGCCGCTGATGGGAACAAGTATTTCGTGTTCCACGTCTCAGAAGCCGATTTCGGCAAGAGTGCAAACATCATCTTCAACAACAATGCAGGTGAACAGTTCGATGCAATCACAACCACTTGGAAAAAAGACTTCACTCTTGAAATCAAGACAGGTCTGCATGCAGTGGAAGCCGCAGTTCCCGACCTTGTCGTGAAGAAGACCTATAAGGTTTACGTTGAAGACAATACAGGATGGGATGCCCTCAACATATACTCTTGGGGCGGATCTCCCAACGTCGAGGCTTTTGGAGGCTGGGCAGGCAATGCCGGCGAGGAAGTAACCATCGGAGGTACCAAATGGAGAGTATATAACACTATCGAAGTTGCAGAAGGAAGCGATTACAACCTCATCTTCAATAATGGAAACGGCACCCAGTATGATGCCGCTGCCGGAAAATGGAGCGGAGACCTCTACTTCTCGGCAACTGCCGATGGTGCAGTGGCTTGCGATGCCCCCAAGGTGAGAATCTACATAGATTCAGACAATACCGGATGGGAAGCCATAGCCATATATTCCTGGGGAGATTCTGAAATATTCGGCAGTTGGCCGGGCGCTCTTTTCACTGACAGTTACGTTGAAGTTTCATCTGAACATTTTGGAAAAAAGCAAAATCTGATTTTCAATAACAACAACGGTGGAAGCCAGCTCGAAAACTTCGATTGCCTGAAGGGGGTAGTCATTGACAAGGACTATCATTACAATTTAGCAGCGGACGGTGTGACTTTGGTTGATTAAAAAATTAATGATGGTTTCAGACCCTAACCGTTGCGGGGTCTGAAACCTTTTTTAAGTTGAATATGAAGTTTTTATATCGTTTAATCATCCTTGCTGCCCTTTGTCTGCCGATTGACGTGGCGTGTCAGAAGCAGCCGATTCCCGACGAAAAGGAGAAAGAAGAAGAGAAGACGATGCCGGTAGAAGATTTAGTGGTCTTCTATGAAGCTAATCCGAAAGTGTTTGCATCGTCTGCAGCGCTTTCAGCAATTTCCGAGAGGCTTCCGGAAATCAAGAAGCTTGGTACAACCATCTTATGGCTGATGCCCATAAACCGCTTGGGATCACTGAAATCTGTAGGATCGCCTTATTGCGTGCGGGACTATAAAGCCGTGAATCCCTCTTACGGCACGAACGAAGACCTGAAATCCCTTGTGACAAAAGCACATTCAATGGGGATGAAGGTTGTGATGGACTGGGTGGCCAACCACACCTCGTGGGACAATGCCTGGATTACCGAACACCCCGAATGGTACACTCAAGAGAACGGTGTCATCATCTCTCCCAAGGGAACAAACTGGGCGGATGTAGCTGACCTCAATTACGACAACAAGGATATGCGTGCCGCTATGACCGATGCGATGATCTATTGGATTAAAGAGATCGGAATTGACGGATATCGTTGTGATGCAGTTGATTACGTTCCTGTAGATTACTGGACGGAAGCCATTGCTGCAATAAGGAAAACCAAATCTGATGCCATTATGCTCGCCGAATCCAGCGATATGAAATATTTCAACGCCGGATTCGATTATGCTTACGGATGGCCATATCAGAATGCCTTGAAGGGCCTCTTTGGTAATGGCAACATAGATGCGTTCTACACCAAGGTGAACAGCGAGCAGGCGTCCCTTCCCGAGGGGAAGCACTTGATGAGGTTTATCACCAACCACGACCAAGCCTCTGAAAACGCCCCGTCAAGTGTCTATGGCAGCGTCTCCGCCTCCATTGCAGCCCACGTAATCACATCGTTCATAGGTGAATACCCTCTTATCTACAGTTCTCAGGAAATCGGTTATAGCAAGCCTCTCAACTTCTTCAACGTCAATGTGATGGATTGGGATTCCAACAAGAGCGTCACAGAGTCATACCAGAAGATAATGGCTGCCGCCCTGGAAAGCAACGGTGCAAGATATGGAAAACCGGTGCTTTCGACAATCGGCAAATGCGTCTGCATCTGGTGGAAGAACGGTCCGAAAGGGCTCCTGGTACTGGTTAATACCTCAAACACCACCCTCACCGCAAAGATTCCAATGGAGAGGGCAGGTGAAAAAATGAAAGATCTTTTGACCGGAGAAGAAACTTCCGTACCTTCGGTTGTTGAAATCGGTCCCTATCAATATAAAATATGGTATAAACAATGATAGTCAGAACTTTAATCGCTGCGCTGGCATTGATGTCAGCAGTGGGAACAGCAGTTGCAAAGGTAAATGACGCCACTCCGGAACAGGTGAAAAGGGTAGAGCCACTCTCCTGGTGGACCGGAATGAAGAACGATCTTCAGGTGATGGTTCAGGGAAAGGGAATATCTTCTTACAAAGTATCTCTGGAGGGCTTGCGTGGGGTGTCCGTTTCAAAAGTCCACAAGGCCGACAATCCCGATTTTCTCTTCATAGACGTGAATATCTCGGCTGATGCCGAAGCGGGAACTTGCTATTTCGTATTCACCGATGGCAAAAATTCTTTCCGCAAACCTTACACGATAGAGAAAAGAAAAACAGGCAGTGCCGAAAGAAAGAGCTTTACCACAGCAGACCTCATCTATCTGATTGTTCCTGACCGTTTCGCTAACGGAGACCCGTCAAATGACGTGCATCCCGCCGTAATCGAGACCGCTGCCCGCCGCAGCCCCAACGGCCGCCACGGTGGTGACATACAGGGAATTATAGATCATCTGGATTATATAGCCGATCTCGGTGCAACTGCCATCTGGAGCACACCGCTCCTCGAAGACAATGCTCCCCGCGGGTCATATCACGGCTATGCCTGCTCCGATTATTATCACATCGATCCCCGTTTCGGCTCGAACGAACTCTACAGAACCCTTGTTGATAAATCACACGAGAAGGGGATCAAGGTGATTCTCGACGTAGTTACAAACCACTCGAGCACAAGCCATTGGTGGATGAATGATATGCCTTTTGACGACTGGGTCCACAAGGCCGATCCATACGTTAACACAAACCATATGTTCTCTCTTGCAATGGATCCCAATGCTTCACAAGCAGATAAAAAGATAATGGAAGAGGGGTGGTTTGTAAGGGGAATGCCCGATATGAATCTCAATAATCCGTTTATGCTCAAGTATTTCCAAATGTGGGCAATATGGTGGATTGAATATTCCGGTCTTGATGGATTCAGGGTTGATACGTATTTCTACAACGAAAAGGAACAGATGGCAGAGTGGTGCAAAGCCGTCATCACCGAATATCCGTCTTTCAATATAGTGGGGGAATGTTGGAGCGCGGATCCCGATTTGTTGGCATATTGGCAGAAAGGTCATTTGAACGGAGACGGATTCAAGTCAGAGCTTCCTTCAATTATGGATTTTCCTTTGAGAGACGCAATCAATCAGGCCCTTGTGCCCGCTTCAAGGGAAGATCAGGAGAACCAGCGCAGGGGAGGTGGAGAAAACCGACGCAGAGGTGGCAATATGACAAGTGTCTATAAGGCTCTTTCTCACGATCTTACATATTACGATCTCTCCAAGATGCTCTTATTTGTATCCAATCACGATACGGAGCGTATCGGAGACGTGTTCGGCGAAAATCCGGAGAAGGTCAAACTGGCTTTCACTATGCTTGCAACGATGCGCGGCATTCCTCAGATGTTCTACGGGGACGAGCTGATGTTCCGCATCCACAAGCAGGGAAGGGATGACGGCCGCCTGAGAATGGATTTCCCCGGCGGATGGAAAGGTGATGAGTTGAACCTCTTTACCGAAGAGGGACGAAAGAACGCTTCGGGCGAATATGCCTCTGCCGCAGATATCCATGACCACGTCCGCACACTGATGCGGTGGCGCAAGGGCAAGAGCGTGATTCACACTGGAAAGACTCTCCATTTTATTCCACAGGACAATACCTACGGCTATTTTCGCTACAATGACGACGAAGCTGTCTTTGTCTTTATCAACAACTCTGAAAAGGACGTGAAACTTACCTGGAGCCGTTTTGCCGAAATCGGAGCGAGTTGTGTGGGCGGCAAAGACGTTCTCACGGGCAAATCGTGCACCCTTTCGGATGATACCGTAGTAAAGGCCAACAGCTCACTTGTGGTTGAATTTAAAAGAACAAGATAATTTATGAAGATGAATCTATTCAGAACATTTTTCACGATGGCTGCAGTGACCATTTGTGCGGCTCTATCGGCACAGAACAATCCCGTTGCAGATGGAAAGGCTGTAGTAGTTGTGGGGAACGCCCGTTTTACCGTGCTTACAGACAGACTTTTACGAATGGAATGGGCACAGGATGGAAAGTTCGAGGACAATGCAACCCTTGCAATCATCAACAGGAATCTCCCCGTGCCGTCCTTCACGGCTTCCCCCAAAGGCAATGGGGTGCAGATAAAGACCAAGTCGCTGACATTGCTCTATGACGGCTCCGGAAAATTTGACGGAAACAATCTCTGCGTCACCTTCAAGATGAACGGCAAAAGTGTCACCTGGCGCCCCGGAATGGAGGGCAAAGGCAATCTGCTTGGCACCTCCCGCACCCTCGACGGATGTGAGGGGCGAGACAAGCTCCGTGCTTCTGACCCTATGGAGCCCGGCATTCTCTCCCGCGATGGATGGGCAATCGTTGATGAGAGTTCTCGCCACATCCTCGTGAAAAATGACTCTGATTGGGGCGAATGGGTGCAGGCTCGTCCGCAAGGGGAAAGACAGGATTTGTACATCTTTGCATACGGACACGATTATCTATCTGCTTTAGAGGATTTTACAAAGGTTGCAGGGAAGATTCCAATGCCCCCCAAGTTTGTCTTCGGATATTGGTGGAGCCGCTATTGGGCATACTCCGATAGTGAATTCCTGGAGCTTGGATCAGAGTTTCGCAATCGCCAAATCCCTATGGACGTGATGATTATCGATATGGATTGGCATCAGACATATCCTTCTGCATCAAGAAGGGAGCGCCGAGACGAGTTTGGCCAGTCTATCGGATGGACTGGTTATTCGTGGAACCGCGACCTCTTCGGTGATCCGCAGGGCTTCCTCGGAGAGCTCCACTCTATGGGTTTCAAGACGGCGCTCAATCTTCATCCCGCTTCGGGAATAAGGCCCCGTGAAGACAGCTACGATGCTTTTGTTGCGGATTACACTTCCCGCACATCCGACTACGACGGCCCGCAAGGATTCATATATCAAGGCGGAGAAAAGAAGCAGGACGGTACTGTCGGCAAGAAAGGGTATCGCGCCGCCGTACCATATCGTATGGATCAGATGGAATGGGCAGACGCCTATTTTAATAGTGTGATTCATCCTCTTCAGAATCAAGGAGTTGACTTCTGGTGGCTCGATTGGCAGCAATGGAAGCAGAGCAAATATGTGGATGGATTGAGCAACACCTTCTGGATTAATTACACCTTCTTCAACGACAAGGTGAGAGCCAACCTGGGCAACGCTCCGGAAGATTCGGAGCGTCCGATGACATATCACCGCTGGGGTGGTCTGGGCAGCCACAGATATCAGCTTGGATTCTCCGGCGACACCTACATCAATTGGGACGTGCTCGGATTCCTTCCGTATTTCACAGCCACGGCTTCGAATGTCGGCTATGGTTACTGGGGGCACGACCTTGGCGGCCACATGCAGCATGGTGAGATTCCTACCGACCCCGAGCTATACACAAGATGGCTCCAATACGGAGTGTTCTCACCGCTGTTTAAGACACACTGCACCAGTTCTGCCATAATTGAGCGCAGGATATGGACATTCAAGGAGCATTATCCGTATATGCTGGATGCCTTCAATCTTCGCTATGCCCTTACTCCATACATTTATGACGCAGCCCGTCAGGCATACGATACCGGCGTTTCACTCTGCCGTCCGCTTTATTACTATTATCCCGAAGACAATCAGGCATATACCTTCAAGGATCAATATATGTTCGGAGATAATATCCTTGCGGCAACTATCTGTGAACCAATTGATTCTGTAAAGGGTACCGCTTCGCGCGAGGTATGGTTCCCAGCCGGAAACGACTGGTATGATATGGCCCATCACAAGATGATAAAGGGTGGAGCCGTCAAGACATTGGAATACACTATCGCCGAGAATTGCTGGTTTGTAAAAGCAGGATGTATCATTCCTCTGGCACAGAAGGGGATACAGAGTTTGCAGGACAGAACGAATGCTCTGCGCATCTATATAGCTCCAGGCAAGGGAAAATCTTCATACACGCACTATGAAGACGATGAGACCAGCCAGGCCTATTCGTCAGACTTTGCCACAACGATGATTACTAAAGAAGCGAATGCTTCCGGATGTATCGTGAAAGTCGCAGCCCGCAAGGGGGCTTACAAGGGGATGGATAAACAAAGAGACCTCACGATTGTGCTCGGAGGTCTCTCTCGCAAACCTTTATCTGTCACCATTGATGGTAATAGCCTTGAATGTTATTACAATGCCGAAACCCTTGAGGCGGAAGCCAAACTTCCGGTAATGGATGCGGACAAAGCCGTTACAGTAGAGATAAAGTTCTGATAACTGAATATTTGACTATTTTGGAGCTGTTTCGTCCTAATCGAGACAGCTCTTTTTTTTAGAGAGAATCGGGATAAGGCCATACCAACCCCATTTTCTGCCCTTTCTCCTGGGTGATTGTGGGGCGCCCTTCATAGTTGGTTCCGAAATACGGTTGGGCGCAAGTCAAAAGCCAAGGCATTACGGCTCTGAATGTTGTAGGTGATTCTGACGAGATTACGTCATTTATCTCGACTTTCCATGTCGGTTTCTTCGTGTAGCAGTCAACAGCAAGTATAGCTACTCCTATAGGGGTCTGGTATTGTGCCTTGTAAGCAGTCTTTCTGTTTGAATATGAGCGTGTTTCAGCTTTTGCTTTTGTCTCTGTCGAAGTGAAGGCGTTCAGCAGTGACACGAAATCGAAGTCGCGTTCCTTGACTGTTTCGTGTGTCGTTGAACTCACTTTGCCTTTCGTCTCGGAATAACTTGAGGTAGATGAAGTTTCAGTTGTTCCAACATATTTTTCTTCGCCCATGAAGTAAGCGAGGACTATGCACAAGTCTGCCTTGTCGGGATTAGTTTCATTGTATCCCGATTCATTGAGGCGTTTTTTGAGATGATTTGCGTATTCATTAAACGCAAGGTCGTCTGTCAATGTGGAATCTGCCGGTATTACATAATAGCTTTTTTTAAGTGGGGTGGTCCCAAAACTGCTGACGCTGCAGATGAACGTAGAACCGCAGCCGGAAAGCCCCATCAAAAGAACAAGGCAGATGGAACTAAAGAAAATTTTCTTAATCGCTTTCATTATAATTGGTTTGTAATAGTTTGTCTATTAATGATTTATAAGGTTTTGAGGAAAGAGACGATTTTTGCGGTTTCCTCTTCTGATATTTCTATTCCTTCTTGATACCAAGCCATATCTTCAACCGCCTCTTCGAGGGTGTTTTTGGTGCCATCGTGGAAATAAGGCCAGGTGTGGGCAACGTTCCTGAGCCCCGGAACTTTAAACCGGTGGAGGTCGTAAGGGAGAGATGTGACACTGAAATGACCTTTGTCGTCTATCACTGCATCTGTCTTTCTGTCTGCAAAATAGTCGTTTTTCAACCCCAGATATTCATAACTGAGCCCCCCGACATTCACGCCGCAGTGGCAGCCGGCGCAATTCCTCTCCTTGAATGCCTTGTAACCGGCCTTCGCTTCGTTTGAAATGGCATTTTCATCCCCCTTGAGATAAGTGTCAAATGCTCCGTCGGGAGTTATGAGGGTGCGCTCGTAATGTTCAATTGCGTCTGTTATCGTCTCTTGTGACACCTCAGGATATACTTTGCAGAATTTATCTGTAAAGTTTTTGTCTGCAATCAGTTTGGCCACAATCTGACCGAATGACTCGCTTGCCATTTCTACGGGATTCACGGGCGGACCTGCCGCCTGCTCGGCAAGAGTGGCTGCCCTTCCGTCCCAGAATTGGACGAAATTGAATACCGAGTTGAGCACCGTGGGGGCGTTGACTGTGCCGATTGCATCGTTAACTCCATCGGAAAGTTGTTCATTATCAACACCATATTTGTCCAAGAGATGGCAACTTGCGCAAGAAAGCGAATTGTCCAAAGAGAGGCGGGTGTCGTTAAACAATGCCTCTCCAAGTGGCACTTTGTTATAATCCGGAGCGAGATGAGCCACGTCAGGGATTGCACTTATTGGCTCATCTTTAAATTTGGAAGCATTACCGTTTGGATAGATATTGCGACGATATTTCTTTCCCCAATCCTGCACAATTGACGCTTCTTTTTTTGTCAACTTAGCTTTCCAGTTGAGGATGCTGAAATGTTTCGGGGGCATAGCACCGTTTTCTGCAATCATCTCTATGCGAAGCACGTTCGGCAGACTCATTCCGTCCTGCGAATCAAGTTGCGACAAGGCAGCGTCCATATCGAAAGCCCTGACTCCCTCGTTTGCACTCTCTTCTATCATTTTTTTCATTGTCGGCATGGAATGGTACCACGGAAAATCAGGAGTTTGGGAGTGACATACTGTACATCCCCCTTTGGAGAGGACCTCCAAGGCTTGTTCCTGCAGAGGAAGCTCTTTTTTAGGTGTCCTATTTACAAATAATATTGTACAAGTGACTATTGCGATAGCTAAAAATACGAATACAAGAGTTTTTTTCATTGTACTTTACAAGTTTGTTGAGATTACATAATCGGAACAATCAAACATCAAAAATAATAAAAAAATCGTAACTTCGCATTCCGTATATCATATAGTTGGAAATAAATATGGGACGAAAACATCGAGTTGCGGTGGTGGGCGGTGCAAATATCGACCTCACTGCAATGCCGTATGAAAAATATGTTGCCGGCGATTCCTGCCCCGGCAGTTTAGCCGTTACTTATGGTGGAGTGGGGCGTAACATTGCTCATAATCTGGCACTTATGGGGTGTAAAGTATCGCTTGTTACGGTATTTGGAGACGATGTGTTTGCCACCGGTCTAAAGAGCGATTGTGAGAGAATTGGCATCGATATAAGCCGGTGCGCTACCATTGCCGGAAAAAAGAGTTCTATGTTCATCAGCATAAATGACGAAAATGGAGAGTTGATGTCTGCCGTTGCCGCAATGGATATTGCGGATTGTCTCACACCGGAATTTGTAAGTTCGCGAATCGCCTTTCTCAACTCATTTGATGTTGTGGTTCTTGAGGCCAATCTCCCTTCGGAAACCATAGCCTATATCTTGGACAATTGCACTGTGCCGGTTTTTGCCGACACTGTTTCTGCGCCCAAGAGCCATAAGATATTCAATGTTTTGAATGGAGACCGCCACATCCATACACTTAAATTGAACAGGGTAGAGGCTCAAGAGCTGACCGATGATGATATGGCTGACAATGAGGCGCTTGGACGTGTGGCAACCCTTCTTCACAGCAAGGGGGTGCAGCGTGTTTTCATTACTCTTGGATCACAGGGGCTCTATTATGGCGACTGTGAAGGGAGCCGTTTCGTTCCGTGCCAAAAGGTGTCGGTGGTGAATGCCAGCGGTGCGGGGGATGCTTTTCTGTCCGGCGTAATCTTCGCATTCTTAAAGGATTTGGATATCAATTCAACTATAAGATGTGCCATGCGTGCCTCGGCTCTCACATTGCAATGTATTGAGGCAGTAAATCCTGAAATCAACGAAAAATATCTTCTCTATGAATAATAATTATCTCTCTGTTGCTCCGGAAGTGGCTGAAGCAATCGCCACAGGGAAACCTGTAGTAGCCCTCGAATCCACCATAATATCCCACGGAATGCCATATCCGCAGAATGTAGAAACTGCCTTGCGTGTGGAGCAAACAATCCGCGACAACGGCGCAGTGCCTGCAACAATCGCCATCATCGGTGGCAAACTCAAAGCCGGTCTCAGTCGTGAAGAGATTGAATATCTGGGTGTTAAGGGGCAGGAAGTCGTGAAGGCTTCCCGTCGTGACCTGCCGGTGCTTGTTGCCCGTGGGGCAGACGGAGCAACCACTGTCGCCACCACTATGATTATCGCAGCTATGGCAGGTATCAAAGTCTTTGCAACCGGAGGCATAGGAGGGGTACATCGCGGGGCTGAAACCACGATGGATATCTCTGCCGATTTGGAAGAACTTGCCCAAACGCCGGTGATGGTAGTATGTGCCGGTGCGAAATCCATCCTCGACCTTGGACTTACGCTTGAATATCTTGAGACCAAAGGGGTGCCGGTAATAGGATTCGGAACTGACGAACTTCCTGCGTTTTACACGCGCAAAAGTGGCTATAGTGTTGATTATCGCATAGATACGGAAAAAGAACTGGCAGCTGCATTCAAAGCGAAACTCAGTATGGGACTTAAAGGGGGGATGCTTGTGACCAATCCTATTCCCGAGTGCTATTCAATGGATCCCGAATACATAAACAAGGTGATAGACGATGCTGTGAAAGAAGCCGAAAGACTTGGCATTCACGGAAAAAAGGTGACTCCGTTCCTGCTTGCCAAGGTGGCTGAAACCACGGCGGGGGAGAGCCTCGCTTCCAACATCCAGCTTGTGCTGAACAATGCCGTCCTCGCCGCCCGCACCGCCGCGTACCTATCTGTGAGGTGAGATTCTTCGGTGTCTCCATTGGATGTATTTGTGTGTCATCAGAACGAAGGCGTCATTCAGAACGAAGGCGTCATTCTGAGCGAAGACGTCATTCTGAGCGTCAGCGAAGAATCTCCCCGAACAACTTCGTCATTCTGAGCGTCAGCGAAGAATCTCCTTGAACAACCTCGTCATTCTGAGCGTCAGCGAAGAATCTCCCCGAACAGCCTCGTCATTCTGAGCGTCAGCGAAGAATCTCCCCGAATCTCTTGTCATCCTGAAAGTTAGCACCTCGTCATTCTGAG
>JABUTQ010000384.1 GCA_021443605.1 Bacteroidales bacterium
TTGTGATTGAGGTTGGCGAGCCCCCAAAGAGTTACTGCAGTGATAGTTGAGCAAGCCTCCTGATATTCGGGAATGCTCTTGTTGTAGAGGTCGCGGTCAGTATGCCAGATTTCGCCATAGTTGAAATTGTATCCGAGGGGATCTCCCTGGTCGAAGCCAAGTGTGGGAACACCATTCATTGCAAAATATGCGTGGTCGCTTCCACCTGCAGATGTAGGTCTCGGACGGGGTTCTCCCTGACGTTTGCGAACTTCGAAATCAAACTTGCCCTGCAACGGCTTGCACACATTTACAAAATCGTCATACATAGCTTCCGGAACGGTAATGCCGGTAGGGATTGTAGGGCCTCCATCACGATTGAAGTAATTTGAAATCTTGTCAAGATACTTGCAGTTTTCAACAAAATATTTCGAGCCCCAAAGGCCGAACTCCTCACCTGCCCAAAGGCAGAAGAGAATTGTTCTCTTGGGCTTTACACCTGTCTTTGCAATAAGACGGGCAGCCTCGAGGGCAACTGTAGCGCCGCTTCCACAATCGACACCGCCAGTTGCAACGTCGTATGCATCAAGATGGCCGCCGCACATCACATACTCGTTAGGATATTTGCTTCCGCGGATTACACCGATGATATTGTGATACTTTACAGGTCCCATTCTGAAGTGGTTGCGGATATCGAACTCGAGCAAGAGATATTCCCTGTGGTCAACCATCTCCTCGATCTTCTTGTACTGACGCTCATCGAGCTTGATGTCGGGGATAGTAGGAAGAGTCTCGAATGTCATATTCATCAGGTTCTTACGGTCGTAAAGGGCACGAATCGGATCTGAAGAAGACTGGATAATGCCAAGAATACCGGCCTCAACCATCTGTTTGTAGAACAAAGCCGGAGTCTTTCTGAATTTTACCCCTTCAGCAGCACCCCCGCGAGGGCCTCTGCTTGCACGGGCAAGGCTGTCGTTATATGCAATGTCGATGGCACGGAGAGAATCTGCACTTGCAGAGAAATCGATGGGAAAACCGCTGCTCTCGCCATTGATGAGCACCCACGCCCCTTTCATAGTTCCTTTCATCTTCTCAAAATCGGCAGTGGTAAGAGGTTCTTTTACAACAGTACCACGCTGAACACCCTTTGTACCGGCTGTATATGAAGGAGTTGCGAAATGAAGTGATTCTCCGCTTCCTCCAATCATCTTGCCGAACCAAGGGCCGCGGTTGAAACCTACAGGGAGTTCACCGCACTCCTGGCGGATTACCTCAACGCCCCACGATTTGAACATATATTCGCACCAGTTTGCAGCATCTTCGTATGCACCTGAGCCAAGAAGTCTGCCGCCAAAACGGTTTGAAAGAACATCCAAATAGTTCATTGTCTGATTGTTGTTAATCCCTTCATCAAGGATTTTCTCCACCTGGGCAAATCCCGGGGCTGCACTCAGCAATAGAGCCAACGCAGAAATTAAAATTGATTTTTTCATATTTAGGTTAAATTACAAGTTGTTTAAGCTAAGAATAATTTTAGACTGACTTAACCTGAAAAGGTTTAAATTACCTCTATATCGGCAGTCAATATCCACCCCTGTCTCCCATCTGCAAGGGAAACGCGGCTCCACTCTCCGAGGACATCCAAAATATCGACTTCTGTCCCCTCGTGAAGGATAAAAAGCGATTTTCCGGAATCTCCGGGAGAGCTCTTTACGGCAGAATATGGCACCATCACGACAGCCCCGTCTTCACTAAGCGCATCAGACCGCTCAGCGATGGAGAACGAAAGGGCACCGAGAGCAAATAGGAACACAATGCATGCGAATATAAAAGAGACCTTACGTCTGCGTCCGGTGGAGGCGAATTTGAATCCCAACATAAGAAGCGCCACGATAAACAGCAGTGCCACAAAGATATAGCCCCACGCATCAGAAGAGCACATATAGTTTATCTTCTTAACCCAGGTGACAAGGATAAACTCTGGCACCCGCTCAATTTTGTCAAGAGCGGAGCCTTCGGCAATCGCAAGATTGTTGGCTGCATCCGAGTGGGCGGGATTGATTTTTAGCGCTTTTTTGTAATACAGGACAGAATGCCCTACATCTCCCAGTTTGTAGAATGTATTGCCCATATTGTAGAATAGGTCTGCCGATGCAAGCCCCTCTCCTTCAATCTGTCTGTAGATATCCAATGCTGTAGTGAAATCTTGTTGCATATAGGCGTCGGCCGCACTTTCCCACAACCCGTCCACATTGGCTGCATTGGCACTCAAAGTGACTGACAACAAGAATGTTATAATCATAGCAGCTCCCTTGCCACCTTTTTTGTTTTTCATTGCATTCTCTATTTTGGAAATAACTTCGACCGCCTCGTTATAACTTGTCCCCATCTCTTTGGAGGCCAGTTCCGGAGCATAGCGCGCCTGCTCGCAATCTGCCACAACGGCATTGAACTGATTTGCTATCTCTTCCGGCACGCCCGCCGAAACAAGCCCCTCAGCAATATTATCCTTCGACAAATCTGCGGCCGGCATCATAAGCTTGTCTGAAGCATATCCAAGAAGCGCCTTGTGAACCTCCTCGTAAAATGCTGATGGCAAGTTGTTTTTCATATAATCTTCCGCTGCGCGAAGCCTTGCACGAGCCATCTTGTTCGCCTTTCTGTTCTTTGTGCCGGCAATGTCACTGCGGCGCACACGAGCTTTCTTCAACACCGAATATGCAACAAAGTAGAGCGCAACGATAAGGGCGATGATGATATAGAACGGAAGTGATCCGACGAAGAATTTACCGTCCAACTTGAGATTCGGCTTCGCGGTGCGGATATACCTGATGTCTTCTCCGATATTCTTAACTCCCTGACGGACAACGCCAGGCATAACGACACCGGTCCCCTGCGAGTCATCACTGCGATTCACTTTCAATTTGACTGCCGGAGCTGTAACCGTGATATATTTTCCCGCCTTGATATCGTAATAAGAGTACTCGAACGGCCCCATTTGGAAATCGCCATAGCTGCGCGGAATCACAGGCCACTCAAAAGTCTTGTTCCCGGAAGTACCTGAAGATGAAACACTTTCGGTAGTCTTCACATCATATACCTCAAAATCTGACGGGAACTGAATCTTGGGAGCCTCCAGCATTGAGATGTTGCCGTTTCCTGTAATTGTCACCTTGAAGGATGTCGCCTCGTTGGAGTTGATGCTGTCGGCGGCAAACTTTGCGGAAATTTTGAAGTCGCCCACGCCACCCGAGAATGAAGCCGGAGCACCCGCAGGGAGTGCCTTCACCTTGATGGTGACAGGGGAAGTGACAACCCTTTTTCTGATAGTCTGGTATGAATCGAAGAAATCGTCAAAAATGGAGCGCCCCGCCGATGAAGAACGGACGCGAAGCTGGCAAACCATCTCGGCTGCATCGATCTTCAGGTCACCGGTCTGCTGAGGAATAAGCACATATTTCCTCAAAACGGCGGCGTTATAAATCTTTCCATTGACATTTTCTCTCTGGAATTCAATGTTTTGCGGTGCTGCAACCTCTTTGCTCCAGAATCCGGTAAAAGTCGGGAACTTGATGTTTTCAAATCCGGCGATGTCTGCACGAGTGTAAAGTTTGAGGGTGACATTCACCGGCTCGCCTTTCATCACGTTAGTCTTGGAAACCGACATCCTCATAAAAATATCGTCTGAAGATACGGTGCCGGTAACTGCAGCATCTTCGGCATTGTTCTGGCTCTGTGACGCGTTGTTAGCCGGCTTGTCCTCTGCCTTTACAACCTCAATCGTAACGGCACGGCTTGAAACCTGGTTCTTGTCAACCTTGGCTGTGGCGGCGGGAAGAGTGAACTTTCCCTCCTTCGTGGGCTGAAGAATATAGGTATAGGACGACTGATGCACACTCTCCCGCTTGCCGTTCACGATAGTAACACTGGTTGAACTCCCCGTCTGAGGCCCCCACACAAGTGTAAAATCGGAAGGGATATCCCACGAAAAATCGGAAATCTTGCCATTGGCAGAAAACACCACCCTGAACGATTCGTCTGCGGTGACGACGTTCGGGGCATCAACTGTCAATTCTTGACCAAAAAGATTGACCGAAATAAGCAATAGACTGAATATCAAGAATTTATTTTTCATACTACCAATTTTTCTCCTTTTGTTTAGATTTCAGCATCAACGCCTTCTCCTTATTGACCTTATCCTGTGTCTCCTTCTCCTTGTCTTGAATAGCCTGAAGCATCTGTTGTGCAGACTGCTGGCTTATCTTGGGCTGCTGGCCGCCATTGTTCTGATTCTGGTTGTTGTTCTGGTTTTGGTCGTTATTCTGATTCTGGTTATTGTCCTGATTATTATCCTTATTATCTTGATTATCGTTGTTGTCCTTGTTCTGATCTTTGTTCTGATCCTGATTATTGTCCTTATTGTCGTCGTTCTTGTCGTTATCCTTGTTCTGATCTTGATTCTGGTCGTTGTTCTGATTATTGTCCTGATTTTGGTCGTTGTTCTGATTTTGCTGATTCTGATCCTGATTCTGCTGATTTTCAAGCATTTTCTGTGCATAGGCCAGATTGCTCTTGGCATCCATATCGCCCGGATTGCGACGGAGAGCATCCTTGAAGGCATCTACGGCCTCAGCAAACTTGCGCTGTTTGAGATACGAATTGCCGCTGTTGTAGAAATTGTCGGCACCATATTCACTTTTGGCAAGAGAATCCTTGCAAGAAGCATAGTATCTGTCCGCCTCCTGGAAATTGTCCATCCGATAATAGGTGTTCGCCAGATTGTATGCAGCCGCAGTGGAGAGCGAATCTTTCAAAAGGGCTTTCTTGTAATCAATCTCAGCCTCTGAAAACTCCCCCTTCTTAAACTTGCGGTTGCCGGCACGCACCTCGCTCCTATCGGTCTGAGCGAAGAGTGACACCGACATAAATATCAGAAATAGAGCAACTAACGCTTTTTTCATTTTATTTCTCCATTTTGAAAATATTCCTTCCGGTCTTGCGCCCCGCTATAAGCATCTCGAGAATGAGGAAGAATAGGGCAATGCCGAAGAAATACATATATTGTTCATCAAAATCTTCAAATACTACCGAACTCAGATGGCTCTTTTCTATCTCACGGATATTGTCGATTATGGGATTGAGCCCAAATTCGCTGTTCCCCGCCCTGACATACGCTCCGTTTCCCACAGAAGCGATGCTACGTAGAATCGATTCATCCAAACGGCTCACCACGATATTGCCGTCCTTGTCCTTGAGCAAATCTCCGTTGACCGGGACGGGCTTTCCCTCCGGAGAGCCCACGCCGATGCAATAGATACGGATTCCTATCTCGGCGGCAGCTTTAGCGGCATCGAGAGCGTTTCCTTCGTGGTCTTCGCCATCAGTTATGAGGATAATTGCACGGCTCTTGTCGCTTTGGGAGCTGAAACTCCGTGCGGAAGTCGTAATCGCCTCTGCCAGAGCAGTTCCCTGAATCGGCACTGAACCTGCGCCGATATTGTTCATAAATATCTTCGCCGACACATAATCTGTGGTAATCGGAAGCTGGATAAACGATTCTCCGGCAAAAATCACAAGCCCGATGCGGTCTCCCTGAAGTTTGTCAACCAATCGGGAGATTGCCAGTTTTGCCCGCTCCATCCTGTTGGGAGAGTAATCTTCTGCAAGCATAGAGTTGGATACGTCGAGAGCAATCATAATCTCTACTCCATTGCTCTCTTTCTCCTTCAGGCGTGCGCCAAGCTGCGGTCTGGCCAGACCAACTGCAAAAAAGAGAAACGCAAGGGAGAAAAATGTGACCTTCAGCCACCCTCGCCCTTTCGAAACGTCCGGGATAAGCTTGTCCACAAGGGAGGGATCTCCTATTTTAGAAATGCGTTTGCGCTTGATTCTCAGCGATAGCCAATAAAAAAGAAAAATGAATGGAATCGCCAGAATCAGAAGAAGATATTGAGGTTGTGCAAGATTAATCATACTACGGAATCCTCCTTAAAACAAATAACCTTAAAACCAGCTCGAACAAAAGGAGTGCGAGGGCTGCAAGCGCATATCTCATAAACAGTTCCGAATAAATGGGAAAACTGTCCACAGTCGTGCGGCTCTTCTCCATCTGGTTTATCTCGTTGTAAATCTCAAGCAGTTTCGTATTGTCGGTGGCTCGGAAATATTTGCCGTCTGTCATAGCGGCGATATTCTTCAAGAGGTCTTCGTCAATCTCCACCTTCATATCCTGAATATCAACGCCCCAAGGTGTCATCACAGGATACGGGGCTGTTCCCATAGCCCCGACGCCGATAGTATAAACCCTTATTCCATAAGTATTTGCAATCTCCGCAGCAGTAAGGGGAGCAATCTCTCCACTGTTGTTGACGCCATCGGTGAGCAAGATTATCACCTTGCTTTTGGCATCCGAATCCTTCAGGCGGGCGACAGCGGTGGCAAGGCCGTTTCCGATTGCCGTACCGTCGTCAATCAAACCGGTCTGCACCTCCTTCATCATATTGATGAGGGTGACGCGGTCTGTGGTAACGGGGCATTGCGTATAACTTTCCCCCGCAAAAACTACGATTCCAATCCTGTCTGACGGACGGGATGAAATGAACTCTATGGCGATATTCTTCGCAGCCCCGATTCTGTCCGGCTTAAAGTCGCGCGCAAGCATTGAGGTTGAAACGTCCATATCGAGGACGATATCGATACCCTCAGTATCTATCTTTTCAAAATTCTCTGAAGATCTTGGACGAGCTATTGCGATGATTATCAAAGCAATGGCCAACATTCTGCAAATGAAAGGGATATGCCTCATATAGCGCTTTATCCCCTTCCCTTTGATATTCCACGGAACGCTGTTCGACACCGTCAGCGACGGCGCATCCCCCTTTATCTGTCGCCAGACATAGAGGGCAATCAGCGGAATCAATATAAATTCCAGATAAAGCAGAGCCGGATATTCAAAAAACATAATCTATTTTTCTTCTTCGATATCTTTCATATAAGTTGAGTTGACAAATCTCACGGCTACGGGGATTGTCTCTTCGTTTTCCTCGTTTGATGCGGAGTATTTAGCAAACTTCACAAGATCCGCACGGGAGAACAGTTCAGAAGTTTCGGCAAAAAGTTTCTCGTCGATGCCTTGCTGAGAAAGCTCTTCGAGCATCTCGCCGGAAGGGCGCTCCAAAGTTACAATACCATATCTGTCAGCAATATAGAGCCTTAACGCATCTGTAACGCCGGTATAGAACTGCTTCTGTTTTCCATTTTGCCAGAGCTTCTGTCCGCGAATTTTGTCCAGCGACCTGAGGGCCACGATATGGGGAGGATCCTGCACAATCTTCTTTCCGAAGAATGTCTTGTTTTCCTTTCTGTTCTTGATGATTCTCACTACAAGATATACGAGTGCTGCAAGGAGAACAAGTGCTGCAAGCCAAGGGAAAATCTCCTTGAACGTGACGGGATATTTTATCTGCCCTTTCAAATCTTTCAGCTCGTAAGTAGCTGTATCTATGGGGATTGTAGTAACTTCCAAAGTGGGGCCATCGAGAAAGAGAGTATCTATCTTGCCGTCAACCCTTTCCAGCATCACGATTACCGGTGGGAGGAAATAGCTTCCGCTGTCAAACGAAGTGAGTTTCATCCTTCCTTCAATCTTCATCTTGCCGCGGGAATTGGACACAGTGTCGACCTTCATCTTTTCGATGGTCTCAACCCCTTGTGCCACTGGGTCATCCGGAAGTTCGATATGATAACTCTCCCCCTTTTCTATCTCGACCGGAATTATCCAGTCTATCTGATCTCCAATCAGAATGGAATCGCGGCTCAATCTGGATGCCGGCTGATTCTGAGAGTGTGCCAAAAACGACACACTTAACAGGGACAAGAGTGCTATAATCCTGATTTTCATCACGCTCTGTTCTTGAAAAATCCTATTAATCCTTTAACGTAATCTTGGTCGGTGGCGATGCTCACCTGGTCTATGCGGTATTTGCGCAGCGTGGAAACCATATTGTCGTATGCCTTGCGGCTCCACTGAGAGTATGCCTTGCGCATAGCCGATGAGGATGTATCCACCCAGCTCCGTGCTCCCGTCTCGGCGTCACATATCTGGACAAGGCCGACATCGGGAATCTCCCGCTCTCTCGGGTCATAGATATTTATCACGCTGACATCGTGGCGATTGGCAGCAATCTTGAGCGATTCTTCATATCGTGGTGCACAGTTTTCATCCACATCCATCATATCGGAGAGGACAAAAGCGGTACACTTCTTCTTGATTGCATTTGTGAGGAATCTGAGCGCCTCTCCTATATCAGTGCCGTTGCTCTCGGGCTTGAACTCGACAATGTCGCGGATGATTCGCAGAAGGTGGCTTCTCCCCTTCTTGGGAGGGATGAACTTCTCAACCTTGTCGCTAAAAAAGAGAGCCCCTACCTTGTCGTTGTTTATCGATGCCGAAAATGAGAGGACGGCGGCAATCTCGGCCACAAGATCCTTCTTCAACTTTGAGGAAGTTCCGAAAAACCTCGATCCGCTCACGTCTATCAGAAGCATCACGGTAAGTTCGCGCTCCTCTTCAAACACTTTGATGTAGGGCGAACGCATTCGTGCAGTGACGTTCCAATCCATATTGCGGACATCGTCACCATATTGATATTCACGCACTTCGCTGAATGCCATACCGCGCCCCTTGAAGGCACTGTGGTACTCACCTGCAAAAATCTGATGACTGAGAGCCCTGGTCTTTATCTCAATCTTACGGACATTTTTCAACAAATCGTTTTCCATCTTGACGACAGCTAAATAATCTACTAAGGAACTTCTACCTTGTTGAGTATTTCTGCGATTATCTGTTCGCTGGTAATATTCTCTGCCTCAGCCTCGTATGTAAGACCGATACGGTGACGGAGCACCTGGTTGCACACTGCGCGGACATCTTCCGGAATCACGTATCCACGGCGGCGGATAAAGGCGTATGCCTTGGCAGCCATTGACAATGAGATACTTGCACGGGGCGAACCGCCATAAGAAATCATATTTTTAAGAGAGCCGAGACCATACTCTTCGGGGAATCGGGTTGCAAAAACGATATCCACAATATATTTCTCAATCTTCTCATCCATATAGACATCCCTTACAACCTCTCTTGCACGGACGATATCTTCAGGCTTGAGCGAAGGGGTGGCTTTGGGAAACTCTCCGCTGTTGTTCATCCTCACAATCAGTTTCTCTTCCTCTTTCTTTGGATATGAAACCACAACCTTGAGCATGAATCGATCGACCTGCGCCTCAGGGAGCGGATAGGTACCTTCTTGTTCAATAGGGTTTTGGGTGGCCATTACGAGGAATGGTGAAGGGAGCTTGAAACTTTCGTCACCGATTGTCACCTGCCTTTCCTGCATAGCTTCGAGGAGTGCCGACTGCACTTTTGCCGGAGAACGGTTTATCTCATCCGCAAGGACAAAGTTTGCAAAGATGGGACCTTTCTTTATCTGAAACTGTTCGCTTTTCTGGCTGTAAATCAATGTACCGATGACATCGGCAGGGAGCAAGTCCGGGGTAAATTGGATACGACTGAACTTTGCATCCACGATAGAAGCCAAAGTATTGATTGCCAATGTTTTCGCCAAACCGGGCACACCTTCGAGCAGGACGTGTCCGTTTGCAAGCAATGCAATAAGGAGATTATCCACAAGCTGTTTCTGTCCGACAATCACCTTTCCCATCTCCATCTGGATGATATCGACAAAGGCACTCTCGCGATTTATGCGGTCGTTCAGTTCTTTGATATTTACACTTTCCATATTTAAAAGTTTTGTATTTTTGTCATTCCAAACTGCAAATTTAGTAACTCTGAAAAAATAATTTTCATCATTGCCAAAGAAAATGCGATTCTTTATCTGCATATCCTATAAAGGCGCGGCATACAGCGGCTGGCAGATTCAAAAAAATGCCCCGAGTATCCAGCAGAAACTCGAAGAAGCGCTGTCGATTGTCTTTTCGCAGAGCGTTTCGGTCACGGGATGCGGCCGCACCGATGCAGGGGTGAACGCAATTGACTATATCGCGCACTTTGATTTGTCGTCAGATGTCAAAGAATCCAAGCGGGCAGTTTACAAATTAAATGCCATTCTCCCCTGCGACATCTCCGTATCGGCCCTATATCGCGTTAGTGACGATGCCCACGCAAGGTTTGATGCAGTAAGAAGAAGTTACGTTTATAGGATACACACCTTCAAAGACCCTTTCTGTACCGAATCCTACTTCTACAAATTCCCGGTGAATGTCGAAACAATGAACGAAGCTGCCAAGAAATTAATTGGTACTCAAGACTTTTCGTGCTTTGAAAAAGTGGGAAGCGACAATAAGACCTCCGTATGCACCGTGTATGAAGCAAGGTGGAGAGAAGTGGACGACACCCATTTCGAATTTGAAATCACGGCAAACCGATTCCTCAGGAATATGGTCCGGGCAATTGTCGGCACGCTTTTGGAAGTGGGACGGGGGCACAAAACTCAGGAGGACATCGATGAAATACTAAAGAGCGGAGACAGATGCAAAGCCGGCGGTTCCGTCCCAGGCAATGCACTGTTTCTCAATAAGATAGAATATCCATACGAATTAATGAAAATCTGATTTATACTATGTTGACAACTTTTCTCCAAACATCCACAGATGCTGTCGCCGCTGCAGTAGAGCCGGTGACAGAAGAACTTTCATTCTCCCTGCTCAGCCTTGCATCAAAAGGCGGATGGCTGATGATTGTATTGCTGATACTCTCTATCATAGCCATTTACATATTTGCTGAAAGATTTTATTCTATCCGCAAAGCCTCAAGAATAGACAAGAATTTCATACGCGACGTCAATGACTATATCCTTGATGGTAAGAAAAAATCTGCATTGAGCCTATGCAAAAAAAGCAACACTCCCGTTGCAAAGATGATTGAGAAGGGAATCGAGCGTATCGGCAAACCCCTCGCAGATGTTCAGGCTGCAGTGGAAAACGTTGGCAACATCGAAGTTGCAAAACTCGAAAAGGGGCTCCCCTTCCTTGCCACAATTGCAGGAGGTGCACCTATGATTGGATTCTTGGGCACGGTAATGGGTATGATTCAGGCCTTTTTCAATATGTCGCAGGCCGGAAACAATATCGACATCACACTCCTTTCCGGCGGTATCTACACAGCAATGGTAACGACTGTAGGAGGTCTGATTGTAGGTATTCTTGCATACTTCGGATACAATTACCTCTCAAGCCAGGTATCGAACGTGATTTTCAAGATGGAGAGCGCAACGATTGAGTTCGTGGATGCACTCGGCTCGATAGAAGTCAAGAAAAACGAAGAATAACAGCTATGGCAATAAAGCGCAGAACAAAAGTCGATTCATCGTTCTCGATGTCGTCAATGACAGACATCGTGTTCCTGTTGTTGATATTTTTCCTTGTGACATCCACCCTTATCAACCCCAATGCCCTCAAACTCCTTCTCCCCAAAAGCACAGGACAAGTGCAGGCAAAGGCCTCAGTGAGTGTCTCAATCAAGCACTATATCGACAAGGGAACAGTGTCTTACCACATCAATGGCAACAAGAAGGCCATCCCATTCAGCAAGGTTGAAGAAGAGTTGAATGCAAAACTTGCCGATATGGACGACCCCACTTTTTCAATCTATGCAGATGAAACTGTCCCTGTGAAAGAGGTGGTAGCACTGATGAATATCGCAAAGAGAAACAAATATAAAGTGATAATGGCCACTTCGCCGGAATAGTACCTTAATAAAATGGACTCCCGTTTTTTCGGCATACTTACAACAATAGTCGTGAATGCGTGCATATTATGTATATGTATGTTTTCGGGGCTGAAGTATATCTATCCCCCGCCGGAGGAGACAGGAGTGCTTATGGAATTTGAGCAGGACGAGGAGCCGCCTCGCGTGGAGGTAACCGCCGGTATTCAGCCCCGCAGTCAGACACCAAATCCTTCGGAAGAAGTCAATCTGGTGCAGAGAGCTCAGGCACAGGAAGTTGGCAAAACGCAAAACGAAGCAGTGGAATCAACCGTGGGGGATGACGGAGATGTGGAAATTCCCGAACCGGTAAGGGAAAAACCGATAAATCAGAGGGCTTTGTTTTCGGCGGCAAACAACAACAAAAAAGACACCCTTGCGCCACAAGTGGCTGACAGAGTGTCAAATGCACTAAAAGCAGGACACGCAGCCGGCAATACCGACAATGGTCAGAAAGATGGGCAGCCCAATGCCCAACTTGAAGGGAGGACAGTCAACGGCACGATAGACCTCCCCGCTTATGAAGTCCAGATGGACGGCAAGGTGGTGGTCAGAATCACAGTCAACAGAGCCGGAAAAGTAACCTCTGCCGTAGCCGGAGCAAAGGGGACAACGGTCACGAACAAAGAATTGTGGAATGCTGCCGTAGAATCGGCGCTCAAAGCGCATTTCAACACCAGCGAAACCGCCCCGGAAAGCCAAACCGGCACTATCACCTACTCGTTCACATTCAAGAGATGAATATCAAAAGAGGCAACCTGCTTGGTCGCCCCTTCTTCTATTCCTTATTTGCCATACGATAGATTTGCACCATATCGTCCCGGGTGAGTGCCTTGAAATATCCCGGATGGAAGGTATCCCCTTTTGAGCATTTGTCAGACATTACGGCAATTTCTTCTTCCGTCACTTTTCTGCCAAGCAGCTCGGGAATATTTGTAGGCATATTCCATCTGCGATAAGCATCTTCCATCGCCTCAATTCCCTTCAGAGCGGTAGCTTCTACTGTATCTTCTGATTTGCAACCCATTACATTGGTTGCAAACGCTGCGAAACGGGCATAGTCGAGACTCATGCAATAGCGGGCCCAGCTCGGCCAGATAGCTGCCAGACCTGCACCGTGAGCCACATCAAACAGTGCACTCAGCTCGTGCTCCATCTTATGGGTGGCGAAGTCTGATATGACGCGGGCGCCGGTGAAATCGTTGTGAGACCAGGAACTTGCCCACATCATTGTGGCGCGATGGCGGATAGGATCTTTGCATTCACCTTGGCACAACAAAGCATCGGCAGCGTTTTTCACAGTACGCATAAGTGCCTCACCCATAGCGGTATTCATATCCATATCGGTATCCTTGGTAAAATAGCGCTCCATCGTATGCATCATTATATCCACTGCACCGCAAGCTGTCTGATATGCCGGAAGGGTGGTTGTGAGAGCCGGATTCATTATGGCGAATTTCAATCGTCCGATATTGCTGCTATAGCCGAGCTTCTGTTGAGTCTGCTCGTTTGTTATAACAGAGCAGTCACTCATTTCGCTCCCCGCAGCGGGGATTGTGAGGATACACCCGACAGGGATGGCCTCTGTGGGAGTTCCTTTGCCAATAAAGATATCCCAAACGTCACCATC
>JABUTQ010000055.1 GCA_021443605.1 Bacteroidales bacterium
TGAACGTATGGGATGAACGGCTCGTCGCTCCCCATAAATGCGTCGAGCGAAAGGGCTGCAATCTTGTCTGCGAGAGAGCTGAGTTTCTTTGCTTTTAGTATGCACCACACCGAGTGGGCAAGCATAAACTGCGTGCCGTTGAGCAATGCAAGCCCCTCTTTTGAGGCGAGACAGAGCGGCTGCCATCCGAAAATTTCGTTTATCTCTTCTCCGGTGTAGCGAGTGCCCTGGTAGTTGACCTCCCCTTTTCCGATAAGGGGAAGGCACATATTTGCAAGGGGAGCCAAGTCTCCGGATGCCCCGAGGGAGCCCTGGTCATAAACGACAGGATAGATGCCGTTGTTGAAGAAATCGACGAGCCGCTCCACTGTTTCGAGTCTAACGCCGGAATAGCCATAAGACAAAGACTTGATTTTCAAGGCAATCATCAGTCTTACAATATCTTCGCTCACCTCTTTACCGATTCCGCAGGCGTGGGACATCACCAGATTCTCCTGCAGTTTGCTGAGGTCTTCGTGCCCGATGGTCACATTGCAGAGCGATCCGAATCCGGTGGTGATGCCGTAAATGGGCTCCGTCTGGCTCTCCATTTTGTGGTCGAGATACTCCCTGCACTTTACAATCCGCTCTTTTGCCTCGTCTCCGAGGACAATCATACACTCCCTATCCAATAACAATTTGATATCAGACAATGTGTGTTGCTTTTCATCTATGTTGAATTTTTTCATAATAATTACGATTGATAAGCGAATATAATCATTTTTATTTTAAGGAGAATGAAAAGTGGAGATTATTCCTTTTTTTGCTAAATTTGCGTGTTCGAAAATTTGAAAAAATATGGTAATCAGCGGAAAGGAACTGGCTGCCTCCCTCAAGCGGGATATGGCTGCCCAAGTTGCAACTTTTGAAGAAAAATACGGCCGCGTGCCACATCTCACGGTAGTTCTCGTAGGAGATAATCCGGCCAGCGTTTCGTACGTGACGGGAAAATCCAAGGCATCCGCAGAGGTGGGAATCAAAAACACGACTATCAGGAAAGATGCTTCAATCTCCGAGGAAGAGCTTCTTCAACTAATTGATAATCTGAATAATGACAATAGTGTTGATGGGATTCTGATACAACTTCCGCTCCCAGCCCACATAGATGAGAACAAGGTGATTGCCGCCATCAATCCCGCAAAAGACGTGGATGGATTCCATCCCGCAAACGTGGCAGGTCTTTGGCTGAAACAACCTTGCGTGCTCCCTTGCACACCCAAAGGTATCATCAAGCTTCTGAAGAAGGCCGGTGTGGAGATTGCCGGAAAGAACGCCGTGGTGATAGGTCGGAGCAATATTGTCGGGCTTCCGGTTTCAAAACTCCTTCTGAATGAGAATGCAACGGTGACGATTGCCCACAGCCGCACACACAATCTCGCCGAGGTTGCCCGCAGTGCCGATATCCTCGTGGTTGCAATAGGGAAGCCCCGTTTTGTGACGGCAGATATGGTTAAGGAGGGAGCCGCAGTCATAGATGTCGGGGTAAATAGGGACCCTGAGAGCGGCCGTCTGTGCGGAGACACCGATTTCGCCGCCATAGAGCCTAAGGCATCCGTTATCACTCCAGTCCCCGGTGGAGTTGGCCCTATGACCATCTGCTGCCTGATGGAAAACACAATCGAATGTTTTCTTGCACAAAGAGGAAAAATTCGGTAATTTTGAAACTTACGGATAATACAAACCTACAATAACCTATGAAAAAACTATCTTATTTACTGGTGCTTATGGCAATGGTAGCCGTATCTTGCACAGACAAAAATGCAACTGACAAGGTTGATGCCGCCATCAAGGAGATAAAATCGCAATATGCGCCCGATTCCCGCACCAAGACCTTTGAAGTGTCACTCGAAAACGGTGTTCTGAAAGGCGTCACCACCGAACAAGAGGCAATAACAGCTCTGGAACAGAAGGCCGCTGAACTTGGCTTGAAGGACAGCGTAGTCCTTCTCCCCCACCCCTCTCTCGGAGAGAAGACCTATGGAATCACACAACAATCCGTAATCAATATCAGAATGAAGCCCGGATATTCGCAAGAATCAGGCACTCAAACGCTTATGGGTATGCCTATGCGCATTCTCGAGAGCCGTGACGGCTGGATTCGCGTTGTCACTCCGGAAGGATACATCGCCTGGGTCACTTCCGGAAGTGTAGCCGCTGTGGATGAAGCCGGCTTTGATGCATGGAAAAAGGCCGACAAGTGGATTGTGAAGAGTTATTATACCATCCTTCGCGCTAATCCTTACGACAATGCAGATGTCGTGAGTGATGCAGTGATGGGATGCACAGTTGCAAAAACTGGCAAGAGTGAAGGCAAATATCATCAGGTGCAGCTCCCTTCGGGAAAAATGGCATACATCCTCAAAGAAGATGTCCAAGATTTCAATGAATGGCTCGCCTCGCGCAACCTTACCGCAGAAAACGTAATCAAGACCGCAAAGCAGTTCGTGGGCTTCCCCTATATGTGGGGCGGCACTTCCATCAAGGGGATGGATTGCAGCGGCTTTGTGAAGACAGCCTATTTCATGAACGGAATAATCTTGCAGAGAGATGCATCACAACAGGCATATACCGGTGAGAGTGTGGACGTTACAAATGGTATTGACAATCTGATACCCGGAGATTTAATTTTCTTCGGCACTCCCGCTACTGCTGAGAAAAAGGAACGTATCAGCCACGTCGGGCTCTATATGGGCGAAGGAAAATTCATCCATTGCGCTACATCGGTCAGGATAAATTCCCTCATCAAAGGCGAGCCGGATTTTTACAACGGCTACGCCGCAGGTGTGATTCGCGCTGTCCGCGTGATTGGCAATCAAGATACCGGCAAGGATATCGTTTCAATAGCGAAACATCCTTGGTACAAATAAACTTGAATAATATTTAATTCCGATATGACAAACAGAAGAAACTTTTTGAAGACAGCCGGTCTGATGACTGCCGCTGCCGCATTGTGGAAACCTTCAGACCTTTTCGCTTCATCTCCCGCAGACGTTAAAGGGGCAGGCAAGAAGCTCGACCTCCAGTGGGAAAACTTTATGGGCAAGATGAAGTTCACCTTCAATATCGCAGGGTCTTCAAGAACCGAAACCCCGATTGTCATCACCCGCATCACCTGGGGTGGAAAAGCCGGCTACGGTGAGGCCGCAATGCCTCCGTATCTTGGTGAGACTCAAGCATCTGTGAACGAATTTCTCAAAAAGGTGGTAAACGATGTTCTTCCCAAATTCGACAACCCGTTCTGCATTCAGGATATAATGCTGGCCGTTGACAAACTCAGCACCAACAACACTGCCGCCAAGGCCTCAGTCGATATCGCACTCCATGACCTTGTTGGAAACATTATGGGACAGCCGTGGTGGAAGATGTGGGGATTCGATCCGAATAAGACTCCATACACTTGTTATACAATAGGATACGATGCTTCTGACGATATGGTGAACACCAAAATCGAAGAGGCTTCGTGGACACATATGATTAAAGTTAAGCTCGGTATGGAAGAGAAGGAAGACAAGCGTATGATTAATCTTATCCGGGCAAAGCGGGACACCCCGATTGTCGTTGACGCAAATCAAGGATGGAAAGACAAACACCACGCAATTGATATGATTGGCTGGCTTGCAGAGCGCAACGTGCAGATGGTCGAGCAGCCGATGAGCAAATACAAGATCGATGACATCGCGTGGATTACGGAGCGCAGTCCGCTTCCAATTATGGCAGACGAGTCTTGCCAGCGTCTGACCGACATTCGCGGACTGAAAGGGGCGTTTACCGGCATCAACATCAAGCTGATGAAGTGCACCGGAATGCACGAGGCACGAGAGATGCTCACCCTTGCCAGAGCCCTCGATATGAAGGTAATGATAGGCTGTATGACAGAGACCTCCATCGCCATCTCTGCCGCCGCTCAACTTTCAAGCGAGATGGAGTGGGCGGATCTTGATGGCAACTATCTCCTTGGAAATGACTGCTTTAACGGAATGAAACTTGTTGACGGCCGTATCACCCTCGAAGACAAGCCGGGCCTCGGGCTCACTAAAAAGCCCGGAATTATCTCTCTGTAAATCAAATTTTAAATTTGAAAAATAATAGTATCTTTGCGCCGCAAACTAAAATTTTAAAAAAATGAATTTAAGAGTTATCAAGAAGGATGTAGATTTCCTTGTAAATGATTTTGTATCAGACTGCTTGCTTTTTTGTGATTTCAACGACGGGAAAAAAGACGAGGAAGTTTCCGCACTCATTACCGAGGCCCTTGTGAAGGCCGACTCTGTAGTGGCTCGTATCAACCACCCTAAAGACGAGAATGGTAAAAAATTCGCCAAGAAGGAGATGAAAGCATATTACAAAGCTATCAACAAAGACCTTTACGGATCGTTTGACGATTTGTTCCAGCGCTTGTCAGACCTTGCTAAGAAATAACCCCTAAACCAGAAAGACAATGAAAAAGACGTTAATTTTGATTGTCGCCGTTGCGGCTATTGTACTGTGGGGTATCTCCATCTACAACAAGATGGTGCAGGCAGAAGAGACCGTTTCCCAGGCTTGGGGTAACGTAGAAAATGCTTACCAGCGCCGTGCAGACCTCATTCCCAACCTTTTGAATATTGTAAAAGGTGCAGCGGAGTACGAAAAGAGCACATACGAGGCCGTTGTGAATGCCCGTGCAGCCGCTACTCAGACAAAGATTGATGCCAATTCACTCACTGAAGAGAATTTGGCACAATTCCAGGCAGCGCAGGATCAGTTGAGCAGTTCACTCAGCCGTCTGCTCGTCACAGTGGAAGCTTATCCCGAGTTCAAGGCAAATGCAAACTTCAGGGAGTTCCAGGCACAGCTCGAAGGGACTGAAAACCGCATCAACACTGAGCGCAACAGGTTCAACGACGTGGTGAAGCCTTACAACACTTTCATCCGCAAGTTCCCGCAGTCGCTTTTTGCAGGCGTCTTCGGTTTCTCGACCAAGGCATATTTCAAAGCTGCCGCTGGTGCTGAGAATGCTCCAAGCGTGCAGTTCTAAACGACTTGCAACTTCTAAAAAGGTCTCCAATGTTTCTTGGGGGCCTTTTTTATTTTAATGGAACGTGCCTTGATCTGCGGAGCTCTTTTTCGGCTGCCGCCATCGCGGCAATGCAGGAAGAATCGATGGCGGCATCGGCAAATCTGTCAAAGATATACTTTACAGCCTGCGGCGTGGGATGCGTCATATTCTCTTGATAGAAACGATAGTCGCGCAATTCATCCATCATTATTTCGTATGCCGGAAAATAATAGACATTATTGTATTTACTTGACAAATAGTCGATTGCAAGGAGAAGCGTCGCTTTGCTCAACTGATTTCCGTGTGCAGTGTCTTTCAAATGCCTGATGGGGCTGACCGTGAATATCCATTGCTTTTCGGGGTGCGCGGAAACGAACGACTCCAGATAAGATTCGACCTCTTCAACAGACAATCGTTCGCGTCTGAAATCACTTGCGGGAATCTTGTGGCAGTTGGACACGATGATGTTACGCCCTGTGTGTCTGAAAACCCAAGCTGTGCCGAGCGTCACGATGCAAGTGTCTGCGGCAGCAAACAGAGCAGAGTCTTCTGCCAGGCATCTGTTTGCATTCTCCAGAAACTCCTCCGGCGTATCCCTGTCGAAACTGCTGTGATGGAAGAAGGATGTGTATCTCCCCTGAGAGCACACGATGTCACTTTCCGCAAATGGAAAGCGAGACGAAAGTCTTGATATTGAGGACGCTATGGATGCCGGATTGTATAAGACGCCGAACGGGTTTATCCTCACGTCGAAGTTGAGAGATTGCATTGTTTCCCCTATCTCGGTTGCAAAGCAAGAACCGAAAAAGAAAATTTTACTCCGGTAAGTGAGCTTTTTTTCAAGCGGGGATATCTCCGTTACAGTTTGCAGTATCATACCGCGAATTTACGCTTTTTTGGATAAAATATCTATATTCGCGGAATTATGGAATTACAAATACTTTTACAATACGCATTGGAAGAGGCTGCGAGGTTAGGGTCGATGACAATCACAAACGATCACCTCTTTCTTGCCATATTCAGGCATAAAGACAATAAAGCCTGCTCGATAATTGCCACTTTGGGAGGCAATATCGAACTTATCAAGGGAGAAATCAACAGCATAATAGACCACGGCGTTTCCATTTCCGCCGATGAAATAGGAAAAATCACATTATCAAAAGATCTCGAATCGACCATAGCCCTCATTTCCAAGGAGGCTGTGGGGCACGGAGGAATGATGCCCGAGTCTGAACACGTTCTGCTTGCCCTTATGAAGGATACGGGGAGTGTGGCCGTTCCAATTCTCTCAAGATACGGAATCAATTATGCTTCGGTTTATGAATTCATAAGAGACGAGCTTGGCGAGTTTGATGATTTTCCGATGGACGATGCCGACGAAGATGAGCAAGCTGAAAGGACCGACTTCCCTACCCTCGAGAGTTACGGGTATGACATTACTGCGGCTGCAGCAAGCGGAATGCTCGACCCCGTAATCGGGCGAAAGGCTGAGATAGAGAGGGTTATACAAATCCTCGGTCGCAGAAAAAAGAATAATCCCGTTTTGATTGGAGAGCCCGGAGTGGGAAAGTCTTCAATTGTCGAGGGATTGGCCGCAATGATTGCGAGGAAGGAGGTTCCGAGTGTGCTGCTCGACAAGAGAATCGTCTCTTTGGACATCGCCGCAATGGTGGCGGGAACAAAATACCGCGGTCAGTTTGAAGAGCGGATAAAATCACTTTTGAGGGAGATTAAAGGGTGTCGCGACATAATCCTGTTTATCGATGAGATACATACGCTCGTCGGTGCGGGAGGTGCCGCCGGTTCGCTCGATGCCGCCAATATGCTCAAACCCGCCCTTGCCCGAGGTGAAATCCAATGCATCGGAGCCACAACCCTTGACGAATACCGCCAGGTAATTGAGAAGGATGGTGCGCTGGAGCGTCGTTTCCACAAGGTAATCGTGGATGCCACCACATACGACGAAACGCTTGATATTCTGAGAAATATAAAGTACAAGTACGAAGAGTTCCACAATGTGAGATATGATGACGACACTCTCAAGGCCTGTGTTTCTCTCTCGACAAGATATATCACTGACAGGGTGCTGCCGGACAAGGCCATAGACGTGATGGATGAGGCCGGAAGCCGAATCAGCATCAAATGCTCCGGAGTCTCTGAAGACCTTGTGAATCTCCACAAGGAGATCGAGCCGCTATTGGAGCAGAAAAGGCTGGCATTAAAGCGGAACGACATAAAGAAAGCGAAGGAGCTGAGAGATCTTGAGCTAGCAAAAAATACTGAAATTGAAACGATTAGACAAGACTCTGAGGCAAATCGCAATAATAATCCTGTTGTAGTTTCCCCCGAAGATATCGCAAAAGTAATATCCGGGATGACAAGCATTCCCGTAAGCAAGATTGAAAAAGAGGAGTCGGAGAAACTTTTGTGTATGGAGGATGCCTTGAAATCAAAGGTTATAGGTCAGGATGAGGCAATATCCAAGGTGGTGAAGGCCATCCGCAGAAGCAGGGCTGGAATCAAAGATCCCAACAAGCCGATAGGTACTTTCCTGTTCCTGGGGCCGACGGGTGTGGGGAAAACCCAGCTTGCGAAGAAATTGGCAGAGTATATGTTTGACAGTGAGGAGAATATGGTGAGGATAGATATGAGTGAATATATGGAAAAGTTCACCGTAAGCGCACTCGTCGGAGCGCCTCCGGGCTATGTAGGATACGGCGAAGGGGGGCGTTTGAGCGAAAAAGTGCGCCGCAAACCATATTCCGTAGTGTTGCTGGACGAGATAGAGAAGGCACACGGAGATATCTTCAACATACTCTTGCAAGTGCTTGATGAAGGGAGACTTACGGACAGCAACGGACGCACGGTCGATTTTCGCAACACGATTGTGATTATGACAAGCAATGTCGGCAGCAGGCAGATGAAGGAGTTTGGGGCCGGAGTCGGTTTCAAGACATCGGTCGATGCCAATCTGAAAAACATTGTGGACAAGGAGCTTCAGAAGAGATTCGCGCCGGAGTTCCTGAACCGCATAGACGACAAGATTCTCTTCAATCGTCTTGGCAAGGAAGACCTTGCATCTATAATAGACATCGAAATATCGGGAATGTTGTCGAGATTGAAACAACTTGGTTGCTCCCTCACCATCACGGATGAGGCAAAGGCGTTTATCTCGGAGAAGGGATACGACCCCGACTATGGTGCCCGTCCATTGAAGCGTGCCATCCAGACTTATGTGGAAGATCCTGTGGCAGAGGCAATTCTGCTCAATAAGAATGCTTCCGGAAAATATCGTCTTACGCTGAATAAAACCAAGGACGATACTATCGTCAAATAGTGAGCAGATACTTTATGCTGCCGAGATTTGATATGCGGATGCCGGGGGGAGTCCTCCGGCGTTCGTATGTAAGGGGGTCTATCCAAAAGTCAACCGAAGCCCTGACGCCCCCTTTTCTAAATCCGAGCGAGGTGTAAACCTTCCCGTTTGACCATTCAAAATCGGCATACGACATCACCTCCTGAGGCTTTATTTCATTTACGAAATGGGCAAGCATTTTCCCCATCCCACCGGAGATTCTGCAGTCGGCAAGAGAAGCGTAACGCACCCATTCATAAGACATTATCCCGTTTCTGTCCTTCGTCATCGCCCTCGGAGCGGAGAACAAGGAGACCGCCACAAGCTCATCGCCGAAAAACATCCCGTATTTGTACCTCGCTGCGGCATAACCATAGCTGTGATTCTGCTCGAGAAACTGCTTCGCAAGGGGTGCATCAATCCTGCGGATGGTGCATTTTCTGGCCATAATCCTCCTGAATTGCCCCAGATGGGCGAGAATCCTCTTTTTCAGCGCTTTGCTGCTTTTTGGATTGCGCCATCTGTCTTCGAAGAGATATATCGCTTCGGATTCTTCGCGATTTTCCGCGCAAACCACCCCTCCGTCCAGAGGCACGAGGAGGAATTCCGCCTTATGGCCGTGGAATTGGCACAGCACTTCGTTTTGGGAGACGGAATGCTCTATCTGATTGATGTTCAGAAACTCTATAAATTCTTCGAAGAATGTCATACAAGGCAAATGTAACTACTTTTTTTGACAGCTTCTTGTTTAGGTTGAATTTTCTTTGTAAATTTACACGCTTAATTTTGAGTGAAAGATAATGGAAGAAATTGAAGAAAACGGCGGTAGGATAATTCCTATCGACATAGAAACCGAAATGAAGAACGCGTACATAGATTATTCTATGTCCGTTATCGTTTCGCGAGCCCTTCCGGATGTGCGTGACGGTATGAAGCCTGTTCACAGGAGAGTCCTTTTCGGAATGGATGGATTGGGAGTAAGCTCTTCCGGAAGTACCAAGAAATCAGCACGTATCGTGGGAGAGGTGCTTGGTAAGTATCACCCTCACGGCGATTCAAGTGTATATGATACGATGGCCCGTATGGCACAGCCCTGGAATATGAGATACCCTCTCGTATTCGGACAGGGAAACTTTGGATCTGTTGATGGTGACCCGGTTGCGGCTATGCGTTACACCGAAGCCAAGTTGGAAAAGCTTGCAGAAGAGGTGCTTGAAGATCTTGATAAAGATACTATAGACTTTGCTCCAAACTTTGATGAATCGTTGCAGGAACCCACAGTGCTCCCATCAAAGGCTCCGCTGCTCCTCCTCAATGGTGCGGCAGGTATCGCTGTAGGTATGGCCACGAATATGGCCCCTCACAATCTTACCGAGATTTGTCAGGCAATCAATGCATACATAGACAATCCTGACATCACCACAGACGAGCTGATGCACTTCGTCAAGGGGCCCGATTTCCCAACGGGTGGTATCATCCAGGGGCTTTCAGGAATCCGCGAGGCGTTTGAAACAGGTAGGGGCCGTATCGTCATCCGTTCAAAGACAGACATAGAAGTGAACGAAAGCGGACGAGAGACCATAGTCGTTACCGAAATCCCCTATCAGGTAAACAAGAAGGAGATGATTGAAAAAATCGCCGAACTTGTTGAAAATAAGAAGATTGATGGGGTTTCATATATTAATGACGAGAGCGACCGCAATGGTATGCGCATTGTCATCAGGCTCAAGATTGGGGCCGTTGCCAACGTCGTGCTCAACAATCTTTACAAATACTCTCCGCTCCAGAGCAGCTTCTCGGTCAACAATATCGCCCTTGTTGACGGGCGTCCGAGATTGCTCAACCTCAAACAACTGATTCACTACTTTGTGAAGCACCGCCACGAGGTTGTGGTCCGCAGGGCTAAATTCGAGTTGAACAAGGCGTTAAAGAGGGCTCATATCCTCGAAGGCCTTCTCAAGGCGTTGGATATCATTGATGCGATAATCTCGTTGATAAGGGCATCAAAGAGTGTTCAGGAAGCAAGAGACGGTCTCGTATCAGAGTTTGGTTTCACCGTCGAGCAGGCCGATGCTATCGTTGAAATGCGTCTTCGCCAGCTCACAGGTCTGGAGAGGAACAAACTCCAGGCAGAGTATGACGAGCTTGCCGCTCTTATCGCCCATCTCAGGGAAGTGCTTGCAAATGAGTCACTTCAGTTTGGCATTATTAAAGATGAGATGCTGTCACTCATAGAGAAATATGGCGACAACCGCCGCACAGAAATCGCTATGAGCGCAGATGACTTCAATCCCGAAGATTTCTACGCCGATGAAGATGTCGTGATTACCATTTCCCATATGGGATATATCAAGCGCACCCCTCTGACAGAATACCGTCTCCAGAATCGCGGAGGCGTTGGAAGCAAAGGGAGCACAACCCGCGAAGAGGACTTCATCGAGCATCTCTATGTCGCCAATATGCATAGCACGATGCTGTTCTTCACCAAGAACGGAAAGTGCTATTGGCTCAAAGTATATGAAATACCCGAAGGGACAAAGGCATCCAAAGGGCGCGCAATTCAAAATGTCATCAACATTGAGAATGAGGATGTTGTGCAGGCATACATCAACGTTCGCAACCTTTCGGACGAAGATTATATCAACAATCACTATGTGGTTCTTGCCACACGGCAAGGTATCATCAAGAAGACCACCCTTGAAGCTTACTCTCGTCCGAGGGCAAACGGAGTGATTGCAGTGAATATCCGAGAAGACGATGCCTTGATTGAGGCAAAACTCACGGACGGAAACAGTTATATCCTCCTTGCCGGCCGCGAAGGGCGTTGCTGCTGCTTCCACGAAAGCACCGTGCGTCCCATGGGAAGAAATGCCACAGGAGTGAAAGGAATCAACCTCGAAGGGGACAACGAAACAATTGGTATGATATGTGTAGAAGATGGGTTGACACCGGAACAAAAGCCCCAGATACTTGTAGTCAGTGAGAATGGTTATGGAAAGCGTTCAGACCTTTCTGACTATCGAATCACAAACAGGGGCGGCAAGGGTGTCAAAACGTTGAATATCACCGAAAAGACCGGTTCTTTGATTGCTATAAAGGATGTTACGGACGATTGCGATCTTATGATTATCAACAAGTCCGGCATAACTATCCGCCTTTCAGTTGCAGACCTGAGAGTTATGGGTCGAGCCACTCAAGGTGTACGTCTTATCAATATCCGTGAAGGTGATACTATCGCAGCGGTTTGCACAGTGGCAAAAAGTGACGATGTCCCAGCCGGGGATGGTACTCCGGCCGAATCGGCTCCCGAAGAAAATACAGATAATAAATAAACTTTTTAAGCAATGAAAAAAATTCTCTTTATGCTGGCTATCGCAATGCCTTTGTTTGCAGTTGCACAGCCCAAGAATCCCGATGAAGCCTTGAAGGCTATCGACAAGGCTCTTGTTGACACTCAGAATCCCAAGAAAAACACTAAGGCTGCCACTTGGATTAAACTTGCCGAGGCATACGTAAATGCTTACGATTATCCTTCAAGAAACCTTCTTCCCAACACTCCCCAGATGGAGGTGAAGATGTTCCTCAAGGATCAGCAGATTCTTTCCACCGAAACTTATACAGGTGCAGAGGGAACTTACAACGTTGACGTTTATGCCGATAAGAAGCTCTATTACAACAACAAAGGCCTGCTCGAGTTTTACATTGTTACAAAACCTGTCCTTGAGAATGCTCTCGACAAGGCAATTGATGCATACCTGACAGCTGCAAAGAGCGAAGGTGCAAAACTCGACAAACTTGTTGCCCCGATGAACAGCATTCACGACAAGTTGAATACCGAGGCTTTCAATATGTACCTCTTCGGTGACTATGCCGCAGCCAGCAAGTTGTTTGAAAAGACCGCAAAGACTTTTGGGAACAGCATCAATAAAAATGTTGACAGCCTCAGCATTTATTATGCAGGTGTTATGTCATACACTGCCGGTAACAATACTAAGAAAAATCTTGCAAAGGCAACGAACGCAGCCGATTCTGCTGCCGTTAATTCTGCTGCAAACGTTCACTTCATCAGAGCCATCGAGATTCTTGACGCTGCAAGACAGATTGGTTTCTACCAGGATGGTTCAGTGTTCTCAAACCTCGCAGATGCTTACAAGCAGATGGGAAAAGTTGAAAAATGCAAGGAGACTCTTGAACAGGGATTTGTTGCATATCCTGAAAATCAAGGTATTCTCGTAGGTCTTATCAACCTTTATATCGAGACAAACGACGATCCTGAGAAGCTCTTCAACCTTCTTCACACGGCACAGGCCAACGAACCCACAAACGCCAGCCTCTATTATGTAGAAGGTGACGTGCACAAGAAGCTCGGCAACACAGAAAAAGCAGTTGAGTTCTTCAAGAAGTCTTCAGAAGTTGACCCTAACTATATTTTCGGTACCCTCAACATCGGTATCCTCTACTACGACAAGGCTGTAGAGTATTCAGAGAAAGCCAGTTCAGAGTTTGATGATGCAAAATACAACGCCTTGATGGACAAGGTTAACGAAAACCTTATTGCTGCCATAGAGCCTTTCGAGGCATCATTCGAAAAGGCAAAGGAAGTTGAGATTAAAGTTGCCATTGCTGAATATCTGAAGAACATCTATTTCCGTTTCAGAGACAAATCAGCTGACTATCAGACTTCTTACGATAAGTACAACGAGTTTGTAAAGAACAACCAGAACTAATTTCGTTGTGATAAATGATTAAAAGGCGACAAATTGTCGCCTTTTTTTTGCACAATTAAAAAAGATACCTATATTTGCAGTCCCAAACGGGATGGAGAGATGGCAGAGTGGTCGATTGCGGCGGTCTTGAAAACCGTTGACCTGCGAGGGTCCCGGGGTTCGAATCCCTGTCTCTCCGCAATATCGGGTGTAAATCAAGTAGTTACGAGATTTACACCCATTTTTACACC
>JABUTQ010000155.1 GCA_021443605.1 Bacteroidales bacterium
CCAAGGTGGTTGTCTGTAAGATGTATCGAGAACTCGAAGTATGCCTTTGCCTGATTCGGCAGCATCTTGACTCCGGTGACGTGCCCTGCCTGGAACGACCTCCCGTTCAGGGAAATCGGATCCAATTCAGCCATCTTGGTGTCGGAGAAGAGCGTCACTTCGAGAAAATCCTTCGAGCCATAAGCGGTCGATGGGGGGAATATTCCTGCTACAGCATAGACGTTTTCAGTGTCAGACTCAGTGAGAGGCTCTGCCAAATCAAGAACAATTGTATTCTTGCCACCTGAAAGTGAAGCAGTTGAAGCTGATGTAACATCTACGGAGAGTGTGCCGACTATCGCCTTGGGCATCTTGAGTTCAATCCTGCGGACAGGCTCGCCCAACACGTTAGCCCCTTTCGGGATATAAAATCTCAAGAAGTGGAGAAGATGGTGCATTTGTGCCGGGACGGGATTGATACCCAACCATTCCGTTCCGCCCGATTTCAATTCCGAGTAGGTTGTCTTTGAAGAGAGTGTCACATCGACACCGCCTGAAGCTTTGCCATCCTGCACTTGCGGGATAGTGAACTCCGCATTTGTGCCATTTACCTTGTTCGGCACAGGATAACATATATAATAAGAGTACTGCCCTGCCGCCATAGGCTGGCTGAGCGTAGAAGTGAAATAAGCCTCATCGTTGGAATAAGTCCTTTCATAGATATTAAATATCTGATTGCTGAAAGTATATGTTCCGGCTGAGTTTTGGGCCCAAACCGATATCTTATCCCCCGGAAGCCACACAAAACCTGTAGCAGAAGAATTGACGGCACTTTTGGTCTCCCCATCTCTCGGGACCGATATGGCCACCTTGCATTGCTCTGCCTTAACAGGTTTATCCCACTCAAACTCAAGTGCTTCGCTACAGCCGCAAAGCAGTAGCGATATTGCTGAGAGTGAGACTAAAATCTTTTTATAAAACCAATTTTTCAATAACATTCGCATTAATAAAAGTTTACAAAGATACTCCTATACAAATAAAATGCAAATCTAATGCCCTACCATATTGACGAATACGACTATTTTGGAGAGTAAATGACTAATTTTTAATTATTCAGTTATTTAATTGACAATAAAAAGTTGTTTAAAAACAGAAATAGATGAGATTCCACACTGCAAATCTTGCCGCCTTGCCCAACAACATATAGACTGAACTCTTCAAAAAATCAACTTTATAGAACCCGAGAGCCACCGCAAACACGTCACCGACAATCGGCACCCAACTGACGAAAGCGAGCATCGGCCCCCATTTATCTATTTTAGTTTTTTGATTTTCAAGCGTTTGACGATTCACCCTGAACCACTTCTCCATCCATTCCCATTTGCCGACACGCCCCACCCAATAGGAAGTGAGACCGCCGAGCCAATTGCCCACAGTCCCCACGACAAACGCAGTCCAGGGAGAGATCCCCGCAATCAGCACCCCCACATACAGCGCGTCTGAACTGAATGGGACCACAGTGGCTGCAAGAAACGATCCCAAAAAGAGACCGACAAGTCCTAAACCGGAGAGTGTTTCCATCAAAAACTTTATCAAAAAAACAAGGGATGGTCAAGAAGGCCATCCCCTGATAATATCATTGATATATAATTATTTAGTTTTTGCCTCTTTGGCCATTTTCTTGCGGTTGAGGTCGTACATCAAAGGAGTACCGATGAAGATAGAAGCGTATGTACCTACGATGACACCGAGTGTGAGGGCCACGCAGAATCCGCGGATTGATTCACCACCGAAGATTGCCATTGCAATCAACACAACCAAAGTTGAAACTGAAGTATTGATTGTACGAGACAATGTTGCGTTGAGCGCGTCGTTAACGTTCTCTTCAAGAGGACGTTTCGGATAGAGGGTCCTGAACTCACGGATACGGTCGAAGATAACCACGTTGTCGTTGATTGAGTAACCGATGATTGTGAGGACTGCAGCGATGAAAGTCTGATCGACATCGAGGGTAAACGGCAGGATTCCCGTGAACAATGAGAAGAAGCCGATTACGATGATTGCGTTGTGTGCAAGTGAAGTGACACCACCCACACCCCAGGTCCAGCTTGTGAAGCGGAGGGCGATATATCCGAAGATTGCGATGAGGGCGAGGATTACGGCGATAACAGCGTCACGCTGCATTTCGCTCGCAATGGCTGCATCCACGCGGTCTGATGATACGATACCGTTAGGATTGTCGAGAGTTGATACGAACTCGTCAAAAGTGAGAGGAGTGGCGAAGAAGCTCTTGAGTGATTCATAGAGAAGACCTTCAATCTCCTTATCTGTCTGCTGTGAAGCATCGTCAATCTTGTAGGTAGTGGTAATTCTCATCTGTGAAGCACCACCAAACTGCTTGACCTCAGCTGCCTGACCGAAGCCTTCGAGGGTAGCTGCGCGGACTGCCTCAGGAGTTACCGGCTTGTCAAAACGGACAACGTATGTACGGCCACCGCTGAAATCAACACCATAAGAGAAGCCTCTGAACACGCACGAAGCGATGCAGATTGCGCAAATAATACCTGATACTGTGTAAGATATCTTTCTCTTGCCGAGGAAGTCGATATGTGTATGCTGCAAGAAATCTCTTGTTGCAGGACTGTCGAAAGTGATGTCTTTGTTCTTTGCAAGTCTTCTTTCGAAAATCAATCTCGGGATAAAGATTGAAGTGAATACTGAAGTGATGATACCGATTACGAGAACGGCGGCAAAACCCTTGACTGCACCTGAACCGAAGAAGAAGAGGATGAGACCTGTGAGCAATGTGGTAACCTGACCATCGATGATGGCTGAATATGCGTTCTTGTAACCATCGGTGATTGCAAGACGGAGAGCCTTGCCTGCGCGAAGCTCTTCCTTGATACGCTCATATATAATCACGTTGGCATCGACAGCCATACCCATTGTGAGGACGAGACCTGCGATACCGGGGAGTGTGAGGACTGCGCCGAATGAAACGAGCGAGCCAAAGAGGAAGAGGACGTTGCAAAGGAGAGCCACGTCAGCTGCCATACCTGCCCTGCGATAGAAGAAGAGCATATAGATGAGCACAAGGCAGAAGGCGATGAGGAATGAAAGCATACCGGCCTTGATTGATGCGGCACCGAGTGACGGACCTACAACCTGCTCTTGCACGATACGTGCGGGAGTGCTCAATTTACCTGATTTCAAAACAGTTGCAAGGTCGTCTGCCTCTGCCTGTGTGAAATCGCCTGAAATCTGGCTGCTACCACCTGAAATCTTGTCCTTTACATTAGGATAAGAGTAAACGCTTCCGTCCATCACGATGGCAATCTGTGTACCGATGCTCTGCTCAGTGATGACTTCCCAACGGGAAGCACCTGTGCTGTTCATAGTCATACTAACCTCGGCGCTGCCGTTAATCTGGTTGTAATTTACACGGGCTGAAGTGATTACGCCACCATCGAGAACTGCACCCTTACCGGCTGCACTCTTGAGGGCGATAAGCTCGTAATACATATCTGCCTGAAGACCTTCGTATCTGTTGTTCGGCTTGAAAGACCAGGCGGGAACGAAATCGTTCGGAAGCATTGCCTTTGACTCTCTGAGCATTCTGCCAACCTCAGCGGTATCACGCTGGTGTACGAGACCGAGAAGCGCGCTGTTGCCACCGGTCATCATAAGTTTTGAGTAGAGAGGATTCTCCTTTGCCATTGCTGCTTTGGCGGCCTCATCATTCTGGTTGCCGGCGAGCTCTGCGAGAGCATCGTTCTCTGCCGATTCGGCTGTGTTCTCAGAGCCTTCGATGGCTGCGAGCTTTATCCTTTCACCTGCGTTGATTTCATCGAGGAAAGGCTTGATGTCTTTGAGACTATATGTGTGCCAAAACTCGAGGGATGCTGTTCCCTGGAGGAGTTTTCTTACACGCTCAGGCTCCTTGACACCCGGAAGCTCCACGAGGATGCGACCGGTGCGGGCAATCTTCTGCATATTGGGCTGAGCCACACCAAACTGGTTGATACGACGCTCAACAACTGAGTATGAGTTGTTTATAGCGCTCTCTGCCTCTTGCTGGAGAAGAGAAATAATCTCTGCGTTGGTAACTTTCGACTTGTTCTCGATGTTGCCGCTGAGCTTGTCAAGGTCGATATCGAAAGAAAGTCTCTGATTGGGGGCCACCTCATCCCAAGCCTGGGCAAAAAGTGAGATGAAATCCTGGTGGGTCTGCTCTGCCCTCTCGCTTGCAAGTGCCATAGCCTTGCTGAACTCGGGAGTGACGTTGGTGCGGGCGCAAGAGCGAACGAGCTGAGCCATATCGAGCTGAAGCATCACGTTCATACCGCCCTTGAGGTCCAAACCGAGAGCTATCTCTTTCTCTTTCACATCTTTGTAAGTGTAAGAGAAATAAACCTTCTCACCAGAAATTGAATCAAGATAATTTTTGTTTGCAACGTTTCTCACTGAATCCAGGAAGAACACTTTGTCGAGATCTGAAACGTTGCTGAATGAAGGCTTGAGCTGTTCTGCCGCTACTACCTGTTCGGCATAATTTGCAGCCTTTTTCTCCTGCAGATATGTCACCAGCGTGAATGAGAGCTGGAACACACAAGCAAGTCCAATCAAAATTGCCACTAAACGAATGGCGCCTTTACTTTGCATATCAATTTATTATTTAAAAATTATTTTGCGAAAATAGTCTGCAAAACTACTATTTTTTTCTTAATATACGAATTATTAAGTAATTTTGTTTCTCTCAAATCGGATTTTATGAGGCGTGACCTTTATAATATAGTCTTTTTTATAGCATTCCTGTGTGCGTGCCCGTCGTTTGCCCAAAATCGTTCGGAAACTCTGCAAAGAGCTGATAAACTGCGACTTGCCTACGATTTTAATGCCGCATCCGCCCTCTACTCATCTCTGCTTGACCTCGAAACGGACGATGCTGCAAAAAATGATCTTATGGAAAAAATCGCTTTGTGTGAAAACGGGCAAAGTATGCTCTCGTATGCCACTAAGCCCGAAACTGTGCAGAAAAAGATTGTCCCGGCAAAAGATTTCCACCTCTGGTACAGCCATTTAAACTCGTGGCGAAAGCTTGAGGGGGGCGATATTCTCCTTTACAACGATGGTGATAAACGCATTGTCTTTTCCGTCACCGATGGAAACGGCAAAAAAGTCCTTAACCAGAGTTTTAAGATAAACGACACTCTTTGGAGCGCACCTGAAATCCTCGGAGAGGCATTCAATTCTGCTGGAAATGAGATACTTCCCGTAATATCTTCCGATGGAAAACATCTCTATTTCTCGTCGGATGGTCTCTACGGAATGGGGGGATACGACATTTTTGAAAGCACTCTGAACGAATCGGACAACACTTGGAGCGTACCGGAGAATATGGGATTTCCGTTCTCATCTCCCTATGATGACTATATGTTCAGCCCAACGGCAGACAAATCATACACGCTATTTGCGTCAAACAGGGAATGCAGCCGTGACAGTATGGTAATTTACGTACTCAAATACGACAGCAATCCAGTGAAGGTACCACTCAGCAACCTAAACGAAATCAGGGAGATAGCTGCGATGAAGATTGTAGATGCCTCCATTTCCGAAACAGAAGAGGGTAATGGTGATTCCAACGCGACTGCAGAAGATCCGGACATAAAGCGATACAAGACCCTCCTTGGCAGGTACAAGGCGGCAAAGGATTCACTCGCAATGGTGAGCCTGAGCGATGCACAGATTCAGGAACTTACTTCCCGCGAGAGCCGATGGGCGCAACAACTGCTTGATATAGAGATGGATTTGCTGATTAAGGGAAAAAGCATAAAATTTGACGATACACCCAAAACGAGTGAAACCGCACCCCAAGACTCCCCTACGGAATACAAATTCATAAAACGAAGAGTTGGAAGTGTGCTTAATTTCTCGTTCGAACCAAAAGAGGAGCCCGTGAACTTCACTTTCAGAATAGAGGACGAATCTGAGATAGTGACCGATTTCACACTCCCGGAAGGGATAGTCTATCAGATTCAACTCTCGGTGTCTTCATCGAAGAGCACTGCAAAAAAATTCAAAGGAATCAGTCCTATCTTTGAAACACACAATAAATCAGGCAAATACCTCTATACCGCAGGGCTTTTCTACAGATATGCCGATGCTCAGGCAAGCCTTACGAAAGTGAAGAAAGCCGGATTTTCGTCTGCGTTTATCGTAGCATACAACAACGGCAAAAGTATGAGTCTTGCCAATGCCCGCGCTGCAGAGAAGAAGAACGCGGAAACCCAAAAATACCGCATCGTTTTCAATGAATACGGCGATGGTATTCCGGCGGCAATCCTCTCCCTCATCCGCAGTCGGTGCGACAAGGACATCGCGCGTGCAGAAAACAACGGAGCAGTGACATATTTGATAGCACCTTTCAGCTCAAAGGGTGAGGCTCAGGAACTTGCAGATTACCTCATAACTGCCGGAGCGAAAGGTATTACCGTAGAATCGTATTAACAAAAACATATTATGATACCTATAATACTTCTTATGCTTTTGGGAATCATCCTGATTCTTTTGGAAGTGCTGGTTATACCGGGATTTGCCTTTACCGGCATACTTGGCCTCTGCTCCCTCACGGCATCCTGCTATTTTGGATTTGAATTCTTCGGCACGGTGGGAGGAGTCATCACTATCTTACTGAATATCATATTGGTAGTGGGATTCTTGATTTTCGTTTTGAGATCCAATACCTGGAGGAAAGCCACTTTGGACACCAACATAACCTCAACGGTTGACACCCTCCCCGAAAACAAGGGAATAATCGTGGGGCTGAAAGGGATTGCAGTGACACGTCTCGCCCCTATGGGACGCGCTCGTTTTGGCGAAGTGGAAGTTGAAGTGCGCTCAGATGACGGTTTCCTCGACCAAAAATGCGCAATTGAGGTCTCACGCATAGACGGAGAGAAGATTTTTGTGGTAAAGTCTGATAATTAATACCTTACAAATATGGATATATCAATGGTTTTTGTATGGTTGGGCATCGGTATTGTCGGCCTGATCATATTTTTGTGGTTCTTTCCGGTGACAATGTGGTTTCAGGCCCTGATTTCCGGAGTGAAGATTTCCCTCATTCAACTCGTGTTGATGCGGTGGAGAAGGGTCCCTCCCGGAACCATCGTGATGGCTATGATTACCGGCACCAAGGCGGGGCTCAAACTCAACGCCAATGAACTTGAAGCCCACTATCTTGCAAAGGGAAATGTCCCGAAAGTGGTAAATGCCTTGATTTCCGCAGACAAGGCGAACATCGCCCTCGACTTCAAGATGGCAGCCGCGATCGACCTTGCCGGACGCGACGTTTTTGAAGCGGTACAAATGTCTGTTAATCCGAAAGTTATAAACACGCCTCCTGTTTCGGCCGTGGCTAAGGATGGTATTCAGCTCATTGCCAAGGCCCGTGTTACCGTCCGCACCAACATCAAGCAGCTCGTGGGTGGCGCCGGAGAAGAGACCGTTCTCGCCCGCGTGGGTGAAGGCATCGTATCCAGCATCGGTAGCGCCGAAAGCCACAAGCAGGTGCTCGAGAATCCCGACAGCATCTCGAAAGTGGTTCTGAACAAGGGACTTGACGCCGGTACGGCATTCGAGATTCTCTCTATAGACATCGCTGACGTGGATGTTGGAAAGAATATCGGTGCAGTGCTCCAGATGGATCAGGCTAATGCCGACAAGAACATCGCCCAGGCTCGCGCAGAGGAACGCCGCGCAATGGCCGTAGCGCAAGAGCAGGAGATGAAGGCAAAGGCCCAAGAGGCCCGCGCAAAGGTAATTGAGGCAGAAGCCCAAGTGCCTATGGCAATGGCAGAGGCATTCCGCAACGGCAACCTCGGCATCATGGATTACTACAAGTTCAAGAACATCCAGGCCGACACCGATATGCGCGAATCCATCGCCAAGAAGTAGCGAAAGACTCATCCGAAGCCATTCGTCTGATGGCTTCGGAATATTCATCCTGACGGGAGCAGATTTGTCATCCCGACAGAATCGGAGTTGTCATCCTGACGGGAGCGACAGCGACCGAAGGATCCCATTGAAAAGCAATTGATTATAAAGAGATGACTGCAGAAAAATTGAGGGAAATACTGGCCCATTCGGAATGGACTGAAATTGAGTACAAAAAATCACAAACGGAACTCGCCAGGACCGTTTATGAGTCCATTTGCGCTTTTCTCAACCGAAGAGGCGGTCATATCGTATTGGGCGTTGACGATGATGGAACGATTGTAGGCATTGAAGACGGCTTTGTTAAGAAACAGATAAACACTCTGACCAAGGATATGAATAACCCGCAGTTGTTCAATCCTACGTATTACCTTACGTTTGAGCCGCTGAAGATAGACGGTAAGAATATTATATATTGCTATGTCCCCGAAAGCCGACAGGCGCACAGTTACAAGGGGCAATATTATGACCGCAATCAGGATGGTGACTTTATATTGAGAGGGACAGAGCAGATTGCCAATCTGTTTATCAGGAAAAGCAGACAACACACGGAAGACCGGGTATTCCCCTCAATCACAATAGATAATCTTGACACTAAAGCCTTCGAATATCTTAGGAAGATGGTTGCCTTGAAAGACAATAAGCACGAATGGCTCGGTATGACCAACGAGGAAATCCTGCGTTCCGGCAGGATGTTGTTGAGCGATTCTGACACTGGGAAATCAGGAATCACTTTGGCCGGGATTCTTCTCTTTGGAACCGATATAGCCATTGGAATGGCATTGCCGATGTATAAGATTGACCTCCTTTGCCGAGCTCGCAACACGGAATTATATGATGACCGACTGGTCTTGAGATGTAACCTGTTTCAAGCTTACAACCAGATTATGGAATTCTTGAAAAAACATCTCTCCGAGGTTCCATACATTGAAGATATGCAACGATTCTCGTTGAGGGACAAGATTCTGCGCGAAGTAGTCCTTAACCTGCTGGTCCATCGCGAATACTCAAATTCGTATCCGACCACCCTTACGATATGGAGCGACCGAATCGAGACCGAGAATTGGAACCTTCCTTTCCAATACGGATTCATTACGCCGGACAACCTGAAACCTTACCCTAAGAATCCTGTAATAGCCAATGTCTTCTCCCAAACGGGCCTCGTTGAGGAACTTGGCAGCGGCACAAGAAAGATATTCAAATACGTGCCATTCTATGCCAAAGGCAAAGAGGCCAAGATAGAGGATGCCGACATCTTTCGCATGACTATCCCTCACCCGGATGTGTTTTCTCCTAAAATTGAGGAGAAAAATGTAAAAATTGAGGAGAAAAATGTAAAAATTGAGGAGAAAACTACGAAGAAGATTCTGAAAGCCATCGAACAGAACCCCAAAATTACCACCAAGGAAATAGCGAAACTTGTTGGATTGACAGAACATGCCATATATTATGGTATCAGGAAACTGAAAGGACAGGGAATACTTCGTCGCGTTGGTGGAGATAAAGGCGGTTATTGGGAAATAGTGGGATAATGATGACATCAAAATCCTATGACCTTGTCATCCTTGGAGCAGACTGAGTCATAGTCTATACTTGAGTCGGACAGAACCCTTTTCCTGCTTTCATCATAATTCTCTTCAAGCGGATTCAGTTCGTTTTTATACCAACTTGTGTGTATTCCCGCCAGGTATAGAATCATATGCGGGAAAGCATCCGTCATAAACGGCTTGTCCTTGGCTCGATCCAATTGGGTCAATATATCCGGATGATTTTCTTTGTATGAATCTGTTGTAAACACATAGAATGGGATATCGAATTGGCAATGTAAACCAGCCGGGGGCATAGTTTCAGAACCGTGCGCACGTCCAATATGTGGTCTATAATCATTCGCCTCGTCGCCATGGTCACTTAGGAAAATAATAATGGCATCCTCATCCTTATATGCCTCAACAATCCGCGCCAATTGGCAGTCTCCATAATATATTGCATTGTCGTAGTTGGCAACTTGCTGGGCCAACTCTTCTGATAGCTCAGGTCTTGTTGAATAATTTGCAACACTAAATCTGGCTTTGGATTTTGGGTACCTGTCTTGAGAATTTGAGTGCTGCCCATACATATGGACAATTGTAAAATTGTATTTATGGGTCTTTTCTATTGACTCTCTCTCTGATAGGAAATTAGAAACCAATTCTTCATCATATAGATATCTCATCTTATTACGATATGTATAACTTGAGTCAGCAATCTTCATATCATCCAAGAGCATCCCACCGAGTTGGTCCCATAAGCCATTCTTAGTATCACTCTTTCCTGCAAATTGATTACTGTAGAAAGTAACTCCATATCCCGCCCGTCGCAATAATGGGAATAACAAAGGTGTCTTATTCCATGGGGTGTTGGAATCATAAGTGTAGAGAGATAGTAAGGATTTTAGAGCCTTGTGCGTTACATTACATTCAGCAATTACATTAGAAAAAACTATAGGATGGAGCGAGTCTAAAACATCAGAAGTCGGAAGAGAATACCCGTATTGCGAACTGTGATGCCTGTTATATGATTCTCCTAAGACAATTACTATGTTACCAGACGTATAAGAACACGAGACTGTATCTGACACTGCCAACATTTTTTCGTAATCAAAATGAGAGAAAGTGCCCTTGGCTATCTTTCTTCCGCGCCCTGTAACAATATCGTGCCACAAAAAATTATTATATGGGTTAAACATAGGGTCCAAACCAAAGCCCCCCACGTCGGTAGAAAGCATCCTTATCGTCATCGGCAAAGCCCAGACAAACAGCAACATCACCAAAGCATATTTGTACATCATTGAACATATCCAATGTCCCAGCTTCTTTTTGCTTAAAACGACGACTTGGATTGCCGCTATAAGCAACACTCCGATAAGGAAATTAAGAAAAGGCTTGTTCATCATGTAAGTGGATACAAATTCACTTGCTTCTGAAGGATTGGTCTGCATCAACAAATCCCAAGGTGTGAAGATATCTGTGATGCCAAAAACTTTGTTCAGCCAGACTCTTGAAACCGAATATATATTAATGATGACGAGTGAGCTGATGCTAATGGTCTTAGACAACCAGCCCTTACCAAAAAGGGAGAAAATACAACAAAGAATGTAGCTAATGGCGTATGAGAAGGGTAATGAATTACCTATATGCTCAACTATGTATTTGACACACAGTCGAATAAATGCAAATACCCCCCCCCATCATATATTGCGCCAAAAGCATTAGTCACAACCTCCGGCACAAATAACAATATTCCCATAAAAAGAAACTCTCCAGGGAACTGCTTTATGGGATAGAGTATCCAACCGTATATTGTCCTTAACGAGATTTTATGTAAAGTCACCTTTCCCATATTCGTAAAAATCATATTTGCAAATGATTGGGACAAATATACGAAAATACTGTGCAAATGTTAACTTTGTCGATGCAATGCTACCCGTATGAAAAGATATGCTTTCATAATAAATCCTGTTTCCGGTACCCGTTCCAAAGACAAAATTGAAAAGGAGATTTTGTCTCAAGCGAATAAACGAGGCGTGATTGTCGAGATTGTAAGGACGGAATATGCCGGGCATGCAACGGAGCTTGCACATAGATTTGCAACGGAAGGATACTCCCTCGTGGTAGCCGTAGGTGGTGACGGGACAGTCAATGAGGTTGCTCAAGGTCTGATTGGATTTGACACAGCCTTGGCGATAGTTCCTACCGGGTCCGGTAATGGCCTGTCAAATCACTTGGACTTCTGTCGGAATGTGCAAAAGAACCTTAACTATATCTTTGGGGCATCAGAAATAAAGTCCATTGATGCAGGCTGTATGGGGGATGTGCCTTTTTTCTGTACCTGCGGAGTTGGCTTTGATGCTTATGTTGGGATGAAATTTGCGAAATACGGAAAGCGTGGTTTGCTTTCATATATAAAACTGACAGTCGGACAATATTTCCGATACAAGCCAGAGACCTATACATTGGAGGCTGACGAAACTTCATTTGAAGGGCCAGCGCTTCTTATTACTGTGGCGAATGCCAACCAGTGGGGCAATAATGTCAAGATTGCAGCAGGGGCTGACATATCTGATGGATTATTTGACATCACCATAGTTCGTCCTATCAAACCATGGCGATTACCTGTCTTTGCCTGGCATCTTCTTTCAGGCCACATCTATAAGGACAGCAATGTCATACATATCAAAGCATCAACCATCAACATCTCTTCCAATAGTCCTATGATAGCTCATTTCGACGGCGAGCCTTTAACGGCATCTTCTAACATAGAAATTTCAATGCATCGAGATGCTCTTAGAACTATTTGATGTTTTAGACGACACATAAAAGAAGGCTGTGCCAAAACCGGCACAGCCTCTTTTATTATCAAGACACAATTCTAATTGTGATATTCCTCGTAGCCGTAATTCTGCTGGTCCCGCATATTGGGATTGGCATCCATCTCGGTGAGGGGAATAGGAGCCACAACCTTGTGGAAATCAGCTTCATTGCGGCCGTTGACAGGGTCTATGGTCACATAATACGGATGTGATTTGTCACGGGTGAAGGACTGTCCTTTCCTGAGGAAATCCCACAATGCAAACCCTTCCATAATGAGCTCCCTGCGGCGTTCGTTGAAGATGGCTGTCTTCAAAGAAGCTCCGGACAAACCACTGAGCTTATCGGTGGTGCGTGCTTCATATACCTTGTTGAGCCACTTGAGGGCATCACTGTCATCACTGCCCATTTCAGCCTTTGCCTCAGCGGCAATAAGATACATCTCCGGTACACGGACGGCAGGGATATTGTGAACGAACGGGCTGTTATCAAGGCCTCCGATGAACTTATAGTAAAAACGTGCAGAATAGCCGTTTACGCCCTGCTTGCACTCTGAAAGAGGCACAGATGCGGGGCAGGTTGAAGATTTGTCTTCGTGCAAAAGACCGATTCTCACGTCTTTAGGGTTCTCGTTGAGAAGAGCAAGGAAAGTGTCGCTCACACCGCCGTCTCCGTAACCCTTGCTGTCTGTGCCGCTTCTGCGCCCATTAGCACCCATAGTCTGGTTATAGACATACCCAATCATACGGTC
>JABUTQ010000212.1 GCA_021443605.1 Bacteroidales bacterium
CGAGGGTCTTGAGGGCCGCGATGGCGTTCTCGGCGGTGCTGATGTAGGTGAGGAGCTTCTGGGATGCGCCCATCTTGCCGAAATTCCATGTCAGGCCAAGCAGGAATAATCGCCCCATCACGTTATGATACGTGTCTTGTTTGTATTCAGAAGAGGTTATGTGGTTCAATGACTGCTCCTGATTGAGAATGTCTGACAACATAAAGCTGATGGTAAACTGGCCAATCTCCTTGCTTACGCTTGCATTCCAAAGGAATTCTGGCTTGTTGTATCCGCCTGAATATCCCTTATGGAAGGTGCAATATAGGTCGGTTCCAACCTCCCATCCATTGTCTGATGCCCAAAGAAATTCTCCATAAGCTGTAATGTCCCAGATATTGTTATTGGCAGTATCGTCAAGAGAATATTTACTTATGATGTTATTTGCCCTTACTCCAGTTGCGAGGTCGAAGTCTCCCACCAAATATTCCAAATCGGCTTCCAGTGAGTAGTCCAATGTGGCGGTATTACTCTCTGAGAATCCGCTCTTGCCACTGTAAAACAGGTCTCCGTCGGAATTGCCCCATAACTGCGCCATTGTCTTGGCATAATCGAAGTTTTCCTTGTCAAGACCCGGCATACGATTCTTTGCCTGATAACTGGTATATCTGCTGTATGAAAAGGTCGGGCCTACGGAATATGCGACGCTACTGCAGCCTATTAATAAGACCGAGGGTGTCTTAATCCTTGTTGTAGTGGAAAATAGTCTGTGAGCTTAGGAGAACTGAGGCGTTCGAGTAGCCTCAGAATTCGTCTTAATCCTTGTTGTAGTGGAAAATAGTCTGTGAGTTCCTAAAGGACTGCGGTCAGCAGTCATTGATGCGGTCTTAATCCTTGTTGTAGTGGAAGATAGTCTGTGAGACCTCAGGAGGAGTTACCCTCTTTAAGTAATTCTGGGGTCTTAATCCTTGTTGTAGTGGAAGATAGTCTGTGAGACATGCTAACGCGTAGCGTAAAACATATCATTACATGATGTCTTAATCCTTGTTGTAGTGGAAGATAGTCTGTGAGAACTTGTAATGAAACTTAATGTTTAACTAAAAAAAAGTCTTAATCCTTGTTGTAGTGGAAGATAGTCTGTGAGAATTCTCAACGATTGAAGCGGGGATCCTAGGAGCATAGTCTTAATCCTTGTTGTAGTGGAAGATAGTCTGTGAGATCCGACTCCAATCCACTAAGGTATGTCCCCGCAATTGAAGTCTTAATCCTTGTTGTAGTGGAAGATAGTCTGTGAGAAAGATCCCAGAATTATTTCTTTCTTGGTGACGAAATGTCTTAATCCTTGTTGTAGTGGAAGATAGTCTGTGAGCACTGGCATTAAGCTCGAGATTGATTTCAATAATGGTAGTCTTAATCCTTGTTGTAGTGGAAGATAGTCTGTGAGTCGAGGATGTCTCCTTCGTAAAGAAGGAGGTCACCAAGAGTCTTAATCCTTGTTGTAGTGGAAGATAGTCTGTGAGAGAGGGAAAGGTAGTGAAAAATACAGTTTCTGATAGTTGTCTTAATCCTTGCTGTAGTGGAAGATAGTCTGTGAGAACGATCACGAAGTTCATTTTCGGGCACTGACGGTGTGTCTTAATCCTTGTTGTAGTGGAAGATAGTCTGTGAGCAGAGTTTCTGTTGTCTCTGAAGCAGGTGCAGCGATGTCTTAATCCTTGTTGTAGTGGAAGATAGTCTGTGAGTGGCTGCCGCTCTTGGCAGACACCCCCATCTTGGTGACGTCTTAATCCTTGTTGTAGTGGAAGATAGTCTGTGAGTTTCGGTTTTCATAGTCTGTGTGTGTTTTCATATGTGAGGTCTTAATCCTTGTTGTAGTGGAAGATAGTCTGTGAGGGCCAATACTTTTTCAAAGACGGGAAATTCCCCGTCTTGTCTTAATCCTTGTTGTAGTGGAAGATAGTCTGTGAGCCGGCCCTCAAAGACGAACCCGTCTCGGTGACGGGTGTCTTAATCCTTGTTGTAGTGGAAGATAGTCTGTGAGCTATTTTCTCGCCGTTCGTATAAACGACACCACTACAGTGTCTTAATCCTTGTTGTAGTGGAAGATAGTCTGTGAGGTGACGGGAGTGGGAGAACTTCGCACTCACGTAGGGTCTTAATCCTTGTTGTAGTGGAAGATAGTCTGTGAGCTACGATCGAGATCCATTTAATAGAAATGATATATGGAGGTGTCTTAATCCTTGTTGTAGTGGAAGATAGTCTGTGAGATCACTCGTGAACAACTCCCTCATCTGCCGGGGGAAAAGTCTTAATCCTTGTTGTAGTGGAAGATAGTCTGTGAGGTGTATGAGGATCTCGCTGTAGAAGAGCGAGAGGTCAGTCTTAATCCTTGTTGTAGTGGAAGATAGTCTGTGAGTATGACGAAGTTAAGGTTTGATGGCATCATTGATGAGTGGTCTTAATCCTTGTTGTAGTGGAAGATAGTCTGTGAGTCCACTCGCTTATTATGTAGGCGTAGAGAGGAACGGAGTCTTAATCCTTGTTGTAGTGGAAGATAGTCTGTGAGTAACTCAGGAGGAGTTGCAAGGGTTGAGTAATTCTGGGAGTCTTAATCCTTGTTGTAGTGGAAGATAGTCTGTGAGTCCCAGACTGGCAATTTGTTTAAAATAAACCTCTCTGTGTCTTAATCCTTGTTGTAGTGGAAGATAGTCTGTGAGGTCCACATTAGAGATCCGGCTAGGGAGGTACCAAATTGGTGTCTTAATCCTTGTTGTAGTGGAAGATAGTCTGTGAGACACGTAACTAAGTTCTTAGAGAAGACCGATGGAAGGTCTTAATCCTTGTTGTAGTGGAAGATAGTCTGTGAGTATTGTAGTGATCAACTCGAATAATCTTAGTTGGATGTCTTAATCCTTGTTGTAGTGGAAGATAGTCTGTGAGGGTCACTCGTGTTTTGCAATATACTCTTGTTCATATGTCTTAATCCTTGTTGTAGTGGAAGATAGTCTGTGAGAGTAAAAAATATAATTTATTGTTTGTCAAAACTTTAATATAAAAAAATAAGGTGAAAGCATCAAATTTTCCAAAAAAAAGTACATAAATGTCGTATGCAAAGGTAACGAGAAAAGTCAAGATGTCAAAGAACAAAGGACGATGTGTTCAGTTAGAAAAACAAAGTATTCTTGCTGTGCGTTATCACATCAATGTTTATATTCTGCCCGATAATCTTCATTGCTTTCAAATAGTCCGTGGATATGGGTACAACCAGAATGCTGTCGTGATTTTCATAAACGGCCTGAACGTCGGCCAGATTGTTTTTAATCTGCTCATATTTGGCGTGGTCGAGATCCGCAAGGAAGATAGACTTTTGCACGCGGACGCACCCCTGCTTCTCGAGATATTTCACAATATATCTTCTAACCCTGTTATCCTCAATGTCATACATTACGAAAAACAACATATTCGTAGATTTTCTTCCGTTATTATTTACAAGTCCCAATAACTTTTCACTTCTCGCTTTAAGCGAGGGGAGTTCGTCCCATTCATCCAAAAACCTATTTGGCGGCGGAGATTTCTCCAAACCTGCGGATGCAAGTTTTTTCAACCGCTCAAGATAGTCGATGGCTTCCCAAGTTCTTCTCGGCATAGCTTATTCTGTAAAAAATCCTTCAATGTAATCGTGCATCATCTCGTTGAGCTCCATATTGGTGCCGGTCCTGGGCGAAATGACGACACTGTATCCTCTGCGTCCGCAGAAAACGTTTATTTCCGCCAATCTCATCCCGAGTTTCATCCGAATCTTTTTCCCATAATTTATGTTAATCACCTCAGTGACAATGACTCCAGATTTCTCAATGTACCGCTTCAAGTCATCCATTATCTCTGTCAGTTGCTGCGATTCAATTACAGGGGGCTTCTCGGGCTTTGGCTTGGCAAGTTTCAGAATCTCCTTTATCCGTGCAATATCGGTATCATCAACTGCCTTTGTCTCAGATGGTTCCTCGGGTTTTAAGTTTTCGGACGATTTGTTCTGGAGTTCTGCAATTGTCCTTTTGTCTTCGAAGAACTGCATCGTGTTCTCTTCATCGACATAACCTTCGATATCTATCGGCAGTGCTCTCGGGTTGTAATACGCATGTGAATCTATGCTTATGAAGCAAGCTCGGCATACGTCGCTGGTTCTGTCGTCTATGACTTGTTCAAGATGGAAGGAATTGGAGAGTTCGTGGGTGAACTTTTTGTAAAATAACGAATATAGAGAGGGCTCAGTGCATCTTTTCTTGAGACGGAACATCACCTTGAGCCCATCTTCACCGGGGGAAGAAAACAGCAGCAACACCCGCTCATCCTTTTCAAAAGTGTTCCTAATTGCATTTATGTCGAGTCCCTTTTCGGAGATATGGTCTATATCAATGATAAAGTGCTCAGTATAAGCAAAATTCTCCGTCCTGCGGTAGGGCGGATTGAATACTCCGCACACAATATAGGGGAGCTCCCTTTTACAGCGGGAATATGCAGACTTGTCAATATTCCGGATTACGCGCAATTGTCTGATCTTTGCCTCAATGTCCGTTCTCGGATTCCTCAGGCTGTTGTAAAGATACTCCACCGTTATCTTGTGCAGGGTATCGTTCGGATTTGTAATCTTTGTTCCGGCCAGCATAATCATTCGAATTTTTTAAATTTTTGTGCAAGCGATTGTGCATATAGGTCTATCTGGGTTTTCCGGCTGCGTGGAAGCCCGTTGGTTGTCACGATATCTTCGAGATAGTCGTTGACGGATTGCAGCAATACGCGTCTTCCCAAAGGCTCGAGCCAATAGCTGCCATCTTCTTTAACGGAATAATATTCATCCGTAATGGCATTCTGGGCGGCAAGGGTGAATACCACGAACTCTATCCAGATACGATACAGTTCAATCACGTCATATACAAGCACGGGGCGGTTGTAGTTGTCTCGATGCAGGATTCCGATGTATGGATCTATTCCCGCCTTTATCAGTGCTCCTTCCACTTTGGTGTACAAAAGACCGTAGCCGTAGTTCAGTAGGGCATTTACCGGATCCAACGCGGGATGCTGGGTGCGCTGGTCGAACCTAAGCGACTCCGGAATGAATCTGTTGAGCGTTTCAAAGTAAATTTTTGAGGATAGTCCTTCCCATCCACGAAGCTGGGAGGCCACGTCAGAGATTATATCTCCGTCGAGGTTGTCAATTTTCTTACGATAGTCTTCAAGACGATTCACCGATTTATCCACAAGTTTCTTCAAATCATCACTTCCCGGAGAGAAGAGCATTATCAGCGCCTGCTGGTTCTCTATCTTCTTTCGGATAACTTCCTTTATCCAGCTCACTGCATCGTGGGAAAAGGAAAAGTTGATCTGTCCTTTGCGGATAGATGAAATCGAGCCATATTTCGGGCTCCAAATGCGCCCCATAGGTTCGCCGTCCCTAGAAGTGAATATCACCTCAATCTCCTTCTCTATTGCCAGGAGTACGGCATCGCTCGTTATTTGTGCGCCACGACTTATCAAGATGGATGTGATGCCCTCGGCTGGGATTCTCTGTCTTTCTCCGTCTTTGCTTACCACGAATCCTTCGTTTTCGCGATTCAGACTTGTGCCGAATGTGTTAAGTACCAGTTCCATAATGGGATATGCAAATTAGTTTGTGATAAAAAAGTTTTCAACAACATACAATGTTTGGACAGCTCTTGTCATCGCGGTATAAAGCCACTGATACAATGCCGCCTTCGGCTCTTTTGTAATATAAGGCGGAATGTCGAGGAAAACTTGCGGCCATTCTCCGCCTTGAGCTTTGTAACAGGTTAACGCATAGCCATATACGGTTCTCAAGGCATTCAGATAAGGGTCGTTTGCAATGGCCGTCTGAAATTGTTGATTTTTTGATTTAATACCTTTGTCTTTCATCCGGCAGGCAAAATCTATATACAACGCTTTCTGCTGACTTGAGCTCAGATTTATCTGTTTTTCTGAGTCAAGGATTTCCTGTATCAATAATTGGGAAAACCTTTCCCCATTGGCTATATTTTCAACTTGAACGTTTATGAAAGTGAGACCGGCCCTGCGTTCCTTGCGCCCCACTCGAATCACTTTTACAAGGTCTCCATTCATAAGGCCGCTCAACATATTGTTTTGTGTGACAAGGAGGAGTTCTCCTGTTTCTAATGAATTTGAATTGAACCCCAAAGCCGGCCTTATTAGATTGGCAAAATCAGTACAATGTTTATTCGTATTGGTTATCAAAGTGGCCGCACCATATCCTTTTTCCTTAATCACAGCGATATATTTGCTAATCAAACTTGGAACACTTGGCAGAATCTTAATGTTATTGTATCCTCGCAACGGGAATTGCCCCCATTTTAATATTGGTGGGTTATAATACAATTTTCTGACTTTTTCGGCAGATTTTGTAATGTCATTTCCCCTTTTCTGACGGACAATTTCGGTAAGGGAAAATTCGTCGGTTTTCAAGTTATATGCCCGTTCAAGGTATTCCTTGTTCAATGCCGGTGAAAAACTGTCATTCACCGGTGGAAGCTGACATTCATCGCCTACGAAGATAAATTTCACCGACTCTTTCTGCCGGAGCAAATCCTTTAAGAGATTGCCGGAGCCAAAATTTGCTTGGACTGAGCCAACGTCGGGCTTGTCGCTTATCATTGAACTTTCGTCTATGATGAAAACCGCTCCCGCATTTTCTTCATCAAATATCCTAAGTCCAAAGTTCAGCAAGAAAGGTTCTTTGTCAGCCTTCTCACTATTGTCCGCCATCTTGTCCAAATCTTGATTGAATCCGGAAAAACAATAAAGATGGCTATGGATTGTGCTGGCGGGATAATTTGTCTTGTTGCTCAATATCTTGGCCGCCCGGCCGGTGGTTGCCATCAAGACGAAGTTTCTTCCGTTTTCTGCCAAAGAAGAGATGAATATCTTCATCAGCGTTGTTTTGCCTGTCCCTGCATATCCTTTCAAGATAAAGACTGACAAATCTTCGTTGTCAACGAATGCCCACATTTTTTCAAGCGCCTTGCGCTGGTCCCCGGTCGGACGTGGCATATTATCGGAACTCATAGGATCTGAACTTTACAAAATCAAACTTTACCTCTTTCGTGTTGTCTTCGCGTATGGTGACAATTCTTCTTGTGGTGCTTGCAACGCACTGAATATTATGAGTTTGCAACTTATTTACGATGGTGTATGTGATGGTCATTTCTCCCATTGCGTGCACGGCGGCCTTCTCGTGTCCGCTTGTCATCGCCAAAACTTTATGGACATATTCTTCTGCAAGTTGGTCTATATATTCCTCGTCACCATCGGGATTCACGTCAGGGAATGGCAAATCCACGACTTCGCCGAATTGCCTTTTCGCAGCGTCCACCTGACTCGGCGACCATTTGTCGGAAGGGTGGTTGGAGAGGTTGATCAGCATATTATTATCGTATTTATCTGTTTAATAAGTTTTGTTAACTCTGAGACAAGCTTGTCGGCTGACATCGGATTATTTCTCATTCCCGAATGATTGAAATCATTTCTTAAATCTCGAAGTTTAACAAAAAGCTTTTTGCAATCGATCATTTGTGGAGAATCCATAATGTTTTTTATAATCTCCCTATTTTGAGGAGTATCTTCTCCTTTCTTAAAATTCCATTCTTTTTCTGGTATATCATCAATGGAAAACTTCAGAGCTTTGTTTACGAGGTCCCTCTCTCTTTCAGTTTTACAATTCAAGCTAAATTGAAAACAGAAGAAAGTCACGATGTTCTCAAAATATATAGTGATAGATTGTTGCGCAAGTCCGTGTTCAAGACACCACTTGGCAGCGTCAAATCCGTTTTTAACATTAGTCTTTCCATCATAGTTTTTGAACTCATCTTTAATTTTGTTCAAAATTGGTTTCATTGTCGGAACGACAACTTCCTGTATTTCCTCCAGTTTTGTCTGAAGTGCTTTGATCGCTTCTGCTTCAACGATATTGATACCCCTACAAGTCCTAAAATCATTTATAACCGTTGATATGGTTTTGATGATTTTTCGTAACTGTATAGCGTCTTCATTCTGCCCTGCAGACTCTTTCAAAATTGGATTTAGTGATTGGTTGCAAAGAGATACAAGTTCATTTACCTCACCGTTCTTGACGAATGACTCTGAAGCTGATGACCAATCTTGAAGTGCAGACAATGTCATTAAATCCACAATCTGGGCTATGTTGGTATTCCTATCTCTTGCCTCAAAGTTCCCATAAGTGATGGATTTTACAACGGCATTCTTTAATGATTTTGCGTAATTGCCAAGAACTATGGACAACATCGGTAAATACCTGAAACCGTAAGTGATATCAAAGTACAATTCATCGCCTTCTTGAAGCAAATCAAACACTTTTTGGAATATTTCAAGTATTTCTTTCTCATCATTTCCGTCCGGCAAGTCCTCTATTGGGGAAATCCGCATTGTGGGATTCAGCAGCTTCAATTGAGATTTTAATCCGTATTGCTTTAGGGGGCCTTTGGTCTCTCTGTTTATATGACCATCATCTTCCCAGTTGGAAACCTTTGCCCCCTTAGTTAGAAGGATATAAGCAATGTCATCCTCTGTCCATTCTCCACTTTTGTTATAAAGATCGAGCATTGCTTCTTGTATATAGCGAACTGGAGATGACTTGAAGTTTCCTTTAGCATACGAGCATTCCCCGTAGTTGGAACCTCCTAAGAATGATATGAATACTTTTCTTGGCATATTATTGTTGATTATGTGGTTCTTTTTACGCTTCGATAGTTGACAATGAACTGTCCAACAATAGAAATAGGGCATTCTCCGTGTTCATATTCAAGTTATTATGGTCCATCGAAAAAGGAATAACCCCATTATCTTTACATTTTTCAATTGCTTTCTCGCTCATAGCCATTTGCGTTACAAACAATTTCTTCGAACCGTAACCGGAGAAATTTTCAACAGCCCTGGAGAATTTATCAATATCAGTATTGTCTTCAATTTGTGTTTTAACTTCAACAAACAGAAATTTCATTCCGGCATTGACGATTATATCAATTTCATTTTTGGGCGCTCCACTTTCGTAATTAAATTTGGTATTCAACCAAATTTCTGATGTGTATCTCCATCGGGACAATATCTCTGCAACCTTGTATTCAAACCATCCTGCATTCAAAACAAAATGCCGCACGTGGGGGGATTTTAGCTCTTTGAGGATTTTTCCATTAGATTTTACAATCTGGATTATCATTTTCTTGTCTTGCTTATCCCATTTTATATACGAACCGGAATTGGTATTATACGAGGTTAAATCCGGACGATTTTTCATTTTTGAAACTAACTGCATAAATGTGTTTCCGCCAAAATTTTGGAGTTCTATAATGCTGTTAAGAACCTGTTTGTCTGCCTCTGTAAAATCTTTGAATCTTGTCAGACCGGAAGGCATAGTGCCGTATAATTTGAATTGAGCTAACGGATCAAATTTTACCTCAGATTTTGCCTTATGTGTAAAGTCCCACACAACATTATTCTGGTCAACAAAAAAAATGGTTGCATTAGGATATTGTGCGAAATAATATGCCCAATTCTTTGTGCCGCTTGAGATGTTTACAGATACCTCATCGTTCTTGTATTGTTCAATCAGTTCGCCCATTTTTATCTCTATTTGAGCAAAATCAACTGGGTCACATTTCCGTTTCTCGTATGGTATCTTGATTGCTTCAGAAATCGCTCGTGCATTTTCAATTGTCTGATCGGAATAAATCAAGACCACCTTGTCGGGATTTATGTATGCAATCCCGTTATATACAGGTGCCGGCTGGCCGCCGACCAATGCAATATGAATCTTAGACATAGTTTTGTAAAATAAAATTTGCAACAAGGTTATCGCTAAGTATTGAAACAAGTATCTGTGCTATTCAAAATATTATTTTTGCGAGCTAACGCAAGTATTATATCATCTCTTTTTTAAACAATTTGCCGATGGTTTCCTCTACGCGTTTTATCAAATCTCTTTTTTGTGAATAAGGCAAGAAAGAAATCAGTAATCCGTTGTAGATGAGCTGAAAAATATTCCACAACGAAAGTCCATTCCTGGTAAGCCGAGCCGCACGATGCAATTCATTGGATGAGGTGGTGCGTGAAATTCCCGGATTATCAGTATTGACACACACCGGTAATTTGTCATTAAGATACTGATAAAGAGGATATTGTCGGTCGGATACAGTGCTCAGATAGTAGTTGTCTGCAAATCCTACAATCTGATAATTGCTTGAGGGGCACATCTCAATACCAATCTGCCGGTCCAGAAACTTGGTCTTCAGAGGAGAATCGTCTATCAGTGTCAGGCCATGACCAATACGTTCAGCGTTCAAGGAATAAACGGCATCCCAGATGCTGTCTGCGTTCATTGTCTCACCAGCGTGAATAGTGATGCTCCGGCATTCTCTGAGTGCGCTTTCAAAATGAGGTCTCAGTTTACTGGGGCTTCCCATACTTTCATTGCCTGCTACATCGAAACCACGGAAATATTTTGAGAATAGCTGGTCGTTCATTTTGCATGCCAGTTCCACATTTTTTTTTATATCCTCTTCTTTGCCATGACGAGAGGCGATTATCAGCATCGAAACAGCAATCCCACCCTTATCAATTATTTGCAAACCATTGCAAATCTGCCGAATAACTTGCTTTGCATTCATGCCGAATTTAGTATAGTTTAATGGTGAGCATCGTAATTCGAGATAAACCAGATTTTCAGCCAAGGCGTACTCTTTCAATATTTTCATTGCCTCGTCAATGGCCTCTGGAGTTTGGAAGAGCATAGACCCCTGCAAATCACCGAGACGCTCGTAGGCAGTGATGCCTATTTTGAAGTATTTGTCCTCATTTATATACTCTTCAAACCACAGATTGTCAAGCACATCTTCTTTTCCGGTGAAACAAATAAGGATGAAAGCATTTATAAGAACCCTATTGACGCCCGTTTCTTGTGCCTTGCCTTCGCAATACGTTTTCCAGTTATTTTTTTCTGCTGCGAGGATTTCCTTATAAGCAAGACAGGCCTGCTTGCACCATTCATCAAAAAGTTTGTTTTTATTACGATAGTCTTCGATGTATTTTTTGTAGGTGCTTGCTACCCTGACCAATCCCTTGGTATCGAGAATGCCGCCAAAATGGCAATGTAATTCTATTTTGGGCAGTTTCCTAAGTAAATCCATCTCCTGCTCTCGCTTTGCAGGATCAGCACCTATGATGTAATTCTTTACATAATCGATTTTTTTAGGGCTGAGTGTATAAAGCAGGGGAAAATTGGTCCTGTCTGTGGTATCCAAATAGTAGCTAGAGTAGAAGAATTGTGACTCTTCTTTCTTTTTTTGGACTTCATTCAAAAAAACCTCAGATGGTGTCACATAAAGAATATCCTTATAATCATCAAAGTGTTCCGGCTCCATATTTTCCAATGCCGGGTTAGATTCATATCGGCCTAAGGTTACAATCTTGATTTTGTTGGCATCTTGTTCGGACATAGGAGTAGAGAACGCAAGATCTACCTTGCCATCTCCTATCACGTGAAAAACTTCATCACACCCGAAGCAATATGCGGCATCCTGCAAGTCTGAACTCATTGTTTTTCGGCCACCTGCCAAAGAAAGCCACAGATTTCCTCCAGATCCTTTCTGTTTTTGAGCATTTTTTACCACACGCAAAACCATATCGTGGCATTGATCAGCGAATGCTTGTGAAACGATGTCAGTTACACCTTTCAATACAAAATAGCGGATTGTATTCACTAAATTCCACGATTTGATTTTGTCAACATCTTCATCTTTAAGGCTATCCGTCGTCAATATCCACAGTTCGTCAACTTCCTTTCCCAGAAACTTTTCGTTTCGGATTCTGTTGATTTCATCAATGCGAGGGCTATTCGAATAAATATCCACTTTTGAATGGTTAATCAATCCGACAGACTCAATCACGATATCTGCCGTGCTGCCCATTGTCGCAATCAAAATATTAGCCATTTTATTTTCTGTCGTTTTCAGAATCCGTTGGAATGCGCTTCAGCGTTTTATTCATCTCTTCCTCTGAGATAATCTCAGCAAAGTAAAACAGTTGAATTCTTACGCTATCATCAATTTTCCCTCCGCCATAGAATTTTGCACTGACGTTATTTGTCAAGTCAGAAATATTCTTTGATTGCTTGCGCGTTACGGTTATCGTTTGGTTGTTGTCCGTGAACTTCCCTTCGGTCAATGTCATAGACACCTCTTCTTTAGAATGCCAAAACATTATCGCATTCCATCCAAGAATCAAAAATGTTGAAAGGTTTCTAAATTCAAAGAATTTGTCTGACCAGTTTTTACCCCAAACATACCAGAAAGAAGCTGCAATGAAAAGTATAGATAGAATTACCCCTGTTTTTATTGCTGTGCTTTTATAATATTCTGAAATGAACTTTGTTTTTAAAGATTGAAATTTATCCTTAAATGCCATATTGTTAAAATTTTATAGTTACTTGTCAATTATTCTCCAATAGCCCCCCTTGTCCGGCCCGACACGTTCCAGAAGTCCTTTTGCTTTCATTTGCCGGATATGCCAATTGACTCCATCTCTGGTAATTCCCAATTGGATGGCGAGTTCTTCAGTCGAAATCTGAGGGTTTGATTCTATCAGTCTGATGATATTGACTTGCTTCAAGGTTATTTTTTTCTGTGTAGT